>JBMYRY010000134.1:0-6827 GCA_049602795.1 Bradymonadia bacterium | reverse complement strand
TTCAAACACATATTAATGAGTAACATGTACAGCGGGGAGCATACAAATTACGGCGTTGAGTCCGGGGGGCTGCCATGCCCGGGTCCGAGGACTCGTACTCTATATGTAGGGTACGAGAATCGCGGCGAGTGATGTTCATTATGGCAGGTCGCGCAATGAGAGGGCTGATGTTGAGCAGTTAATAGAGTTTTGTCTCCACCAGCCTCTGCATGTGCTTTGCTCGGTCCGTGACAGACCTCACACTGTACATTTTCTAGTTTTGCGGTGTGACCGATCGTCGCACCTCCCGCGGTATCCCAGCCTGTGACATGACATGCTACGCATTCCGCATCGAAGGTCTTGCCGCGAGATTCTAGCGTCGCCCAAGCCTTTGCATGGGCGGTCTTGTTCCAGAATTCGACGGCTTCAGGATGGCAATCAGCGCACACTTGGATACCGGCATAGGGACTCTGTACGTCATCGACGGGTGAGTCCTTACGAACCTTGGTTGAATACAATTTGCGCAGGGAAGTCGTGTATGACTGAATTCTGCGGGTCATAGTCTGGTCGGCTCGAACGGACTCATCTAGCGCGATCAGGTCAAATTTAAGTGAGGCTTGTCGAGTGCCTTGCGTGGGCATTGTTTCGGTAATCGGGCGGCTGAATAATGGATTGGGTGCCATATGTACTACCGGCGGAACGTAGTGAAGTCCCTCAAATGAGTTCGGTCCTTCGATTGTTAAACGAGCGAGATGGCGACCCCGATCACCTGCTTCCACGAAATAACCGTTCAATACGGATTCCACGTGTTTTTGCTCGCGCGCACCGTGAGCGAGGACGGTGATGTCCACCCAGTTTATCTCGCGTAGCAAGCGACGAGTTTCTAAACGACTCAGAAATGAGACTGCAATCATTAAGTTGGCGCCGTCGAGTGCTTTGGGTTTTGAACGCCGAAGTTTCTCTAGATCTTTGGGTGATGAAATCAGTAATAAGCCAATCCTCATGCCTCCATGGTCAATCTGGGTTGGTGTGGATATTCCGTGCAAGCCGGCGTCTCGCTCTAATTTCCTGATCTCATCCGTGACGTATTCAGGCGTGTTTGGTCTAATTGAATATCTAAATCCGATCTGGTTAAGTGCGTCTCCGATTAATGATGCTTTGAGTTTATCTTGTGCTTTAAGTGAGCGCGACGAATTGGGGTCGAAGAATGTGTGCCCTATGACTAATCTCAGTGGCGTCTCGGCATGTGTACTCGGTTGGATACATTGCCCCACCAATCGGTCTAATCCACCAAGCATCACGTCGACGGTACAGCCGCATGGCTCAATGTAGCCGATCAGATCAGTGAGAAGTGTAATCTCAATTCGGGATGTGGCTGTACGCGGTTGACCATGCCCCACTATGGGAGCGAATAGGCATGATGTCATCAGGAGAGCATACTTTATTCTGAGGTGCATTATGCGTCAGGTCTCCTGAAGTTGATTGGTTACACGCAACGTATACTACCCGATGCCATCGTCAATTTCGAATTGAGTACGAGAAGCCATGGCGTTAACGGAGATGGTCCGTTATAGGTGACGGTATGCAACACTTTGAACCATTAGCAAAGACACACCAGTTTTGGTTTCACGGTGCATCCGTGGGAGATTTGCTATCTCTCAAACCAATTATTCATACGTGTGAACGTGAAGGTATAAGCCCTTCATGCATAAGCTATTGGAGCACGGAAGCCCGTACAATGGCGTCCCAGCTTTATCCGCATCGTCCCGTTCGCAGAGCTCCGTTACCGGTGAAACCTTTCGTTGACCGTTTTGTAACGAAGTATGGCATTGAAGCGTGCGTGCTTGAGTACTTGGAATTATATCCAGGGTGGGTTCATTCAATGAATGCTCTCGGCAAACCAATTGGCGTTGTCAACGGGCGGGTGACAGATAAGTCGCTGAGAGTTGCTTGGCTTCTCAAAGGCGCCGCAGAGCGGCTCAGCTTCTTCTGGGCTCAATCTCAACGAGATGCGGAGATGGCGGAAGCGCTCGGTGTGTCTCATGAGGTGATCGAAGTCCTTGGCTCCACAAAGTATGATCGGATTTTGCATCAAACACCGCCTTGTTCCGCCGCGCTTCGAAAGCTACTCGGTGATTTTGATGTCGTGATTGGCTCCATTCATCCTGATGAGGAGCGAGGACTATGCGCAGCGTTGAGTCGCTATAGCGGGCGCGCTTTAATTGCGCCACGATATTTGAACCAGGTAGAGAGATTGCATCGGAACCTTGAGCGCCTAGACGCCACGGTGAGCCGACGAAGTCAGCCTTCGACCGGCCAGAGCCGGTTTGTCATTCTCGATACTGTAGGAGAATTGCATGCAGCATACAGTCTTGCCGAAGTTGCCATTGTCGGAGGGACTTTCGGTAAGCGAAATGGTCAGAATCTATTTGAACCCATTTCAATGGGTAGTAGTGTCCTGTATGGCTCTCGCCATTCGCGCATTTTTGACCAAATCGATGTCCTAGCGGATTTTGGTGTAAAGAGCTGTTTGAGCTTCGGAGAGGCCTTGGAACGGGTGAGTCGGCGAGATTTTGTTCGTTTTTCGTTGGACACCCTCAAAACACGGTTTCCTCCAACGCTACCGCGCGTCGTTAAGCGCTTAAAAAGAATCGCTGGAAGTCCTTATTGAATTGATTTCGAGGAATAGAAAATCAGCGGAACGTATCCCCTGTTTCAGTTTTGTTTTTTTTTGATAAAATAAGCCGTTGACCCGTTCAAAGTCCAATGCTAATGCTTTTGTCAGAGAATGTGGGCAAACACTTACGTCAACCCTCATCTCAGTGGGACATTGGGGCAGACAAGGAACAAAGTGGACGAAAACACAACTGAGTCTAAAGGGGATAAGAAGTCGGCTGAGGGTAACTCATTACCGGTTTCTCATAATCGCCCGAAGCGAGTTGCCCGGCCAAGGCCAGGAAAGAAAGGTCGACGTCGCTCGAAGACCATCGCCACCAAGAAGTTGTCGCGAGAAGAACTCGTTCTCGCTGAAGAGTTGCGAAACTTCGAGATTGAGCGTCCGAATCACCGCTCTCTTTGCGTCTCTGGTCCAAGACCATGCCCGTATGTTGCGTGTAAACATCACCTCTACCTCGACGTGAACCCGGAGACAGGTTCGATCAAGCTTAACTTTCCCGACCTTGAGGTTTGGGAACTTGAAGATACCTGCGCGCTTGACGTCGCTGATCGAGGTGGCATCACCCTTGAAGAGGTTGGTGAGATTCTCAATTTGACGCGTGAGCGAATTCGACAGGTGGAAGTACGTGGTCTCGAAAAGCTTCGGGAAAGTGCCGATGGACTTGGGCTCAAGGATTTCCTCCTGTTTATCGAGAAACATATCAGCTGTGACTAGGCGGTTGTCCTGACGACGGCACCGACATCTCTCCAGAGCCGCCGCCATGTGGCTCAAGTGTGTATCAAAAACTACCACAAAGGCTTTGTCTTCATTTTCGGATTAGTGTGTCTGCTGCTGACGGCAGCTCAAGCGCAACAGGTTTCGGTGTATCTGGCTGCCCTTGAACTTTTTCCGAAAGCCAAATTGCTGGGCATTGGTTTAGTCGGCTTACTGGAAGTAATCCTGCCCAGTGTGGCGTTCCTTACAAGTATTGTTGTGTTTAGAAAGCTGTGGAGGAGGGGACAGATATTGACTCTCTTGGCTTGCGGCTATGCGCCTTGGGAACTGCTGCGAGGGCTCCTTAGATTCGCGATTGGAATGACACTCTTGGTGGCTTGGCTCTCCCATATTGCGGGACCGAAAGCTTTGAACGAGCTTCGAGAGCGATTTGAACTCGCTTTTGATGAGGGGCAAGTTTTTCCGAAGCGACAATTCGTATTGAATAACGAGCTGGTCCTCGGCATCGAACAAACAGGCGTGGTTTGGGGCATCCAATCAAATGAGAAACGACAGACGCTTCTACGGGCAAACCATGGCCGATTTTCACGTAACGAGCGTGGGGTGTCGCTTCGGTTGAAGGACGTCGCACTCACATCAGGAGAACTGTACTTGCAAACGCCAGAACTCCGTTTGACCCTCCCTGATGACCTTGTCTCTGTTTTCCCAAAGGTGCTGCGTGGGACGAAGCTCATTCCTAGCCAGAATCTCGATTTTTCTCGGTCTGAGCATGTCTTTGCCTTTGCTCGTAGATGCCTTTTGGTTGCAATGACCCCAACCTTGCTTTTCTTGGGGGCTATATTGCCCGGCGTTTTGCCCGATTGGATATTGTCATTGGCGGGGGTTGCTCTGTTGTCAGTTGTACATGTCTTTGGTCGGTGGATTGAATTGATGCAATTGTCCCCGGCCTTAAATGTTTGCTCGATGGCTCTGTTTTTCGGCGGAGTGATGTGGTTGTTTTTGTCCGTCTATCGTCGGGCGTTTGCGTCTGCTAAAGGCGGCTAACCGCTATAACGGCTCAAAGGCGAGGCGTTGTTCCATCACTTGCTGGGCTAGACCCAATTGCTCGAAGAATTGACGCTCACTTAACTTAAGAACTTCGGCTTGATCTATTATGAGTTTAACTGACACCCGATGGGTCAATCCCTCTTGCTTGTGAGTGATTTTAAGGTCAATCGCGCCGGTGAGGTGAATCGGTTTGAGGGGTATGGATAGGGTGTGAGGGGTTGCAAATGTGAACGTCGTTTCCTTTCGGAACTGTCGTGGAGGGGCGATCTGCTCCGCGCTGTTGAGGAGCGCGATGAGGCTCGTCTCTGTTGGATCTAGAACATTCGTGAAGACGATTTCACCAGTTGGTGTACGCGTTGCGGGATAGGTGCCGCTACTCTTGATTTTCAGAGGGGCGTAGGAGTTATTGAGGTGTGATGTTTTCACTGTGGTGGGCATGATTTGATGACCAAGGACTAATCCGGGCAGTTTCATGTGGTTGAGACGACCTTTCTCAAGTTGTTCTCGCAAGTAGAGCCGAACCCAGCCAGCTGCATCGCCACGGAAGCTTAAGTTTGACGTTACGGTAGGCAAAGCGTCCTCGGTCAATTGAATATCAACAGTCTCAACAACAGTGCTTTCAATCGACTGTTCCATAGGAATTGTAGTTAGTTTGCCGCCAATGCCATCGACTGTGAAGGCGGATGCGCCTCGAACCAGCGAAGGCAGGGCATTTAGCGTCCCCATTTTAGCGGTTGGATCGACCCATATCTCTTCTCCGTTGTGCCCATCAATCACCACGACCACGTGGCTGAATTGACTCGGGGAGGGGTACTTGGGCATAAACGGACCTGCGTCTCGTGGTCTAACTAGGACTGGATATGCAGTGATGTTCATTTGCCTTAGTAGTCCAACAATCACTGCAACCATATCCTTACAATCTCCCTTTCTCCGCCTCCAACTACTTTCGGCAGGGCGGGGAAGATACGCGCCGACGCCGTATTCGATACCCTCGTATTCAATATGTCCTTCCACCGCATCAATCACCGCGCCAATGCGTTGATTCGTAGTTGGATGAGATGTCGATATTTGGTGCGCGAGTTTCTTAAGTTGTGGACCCATAACCGTCGCAGGTGCAAAGAGCTTGTTGTACCACGTATCAACCTCGGTCCAGGTTTTGAAACTGCTCAGATAGATCATTGGCAAGGTCACGCCTTGCTGACTTAGTTCAGAGAAACGCGGCACGTGTTTTGTTCGCCAACTTCTTTGAATTCGGTCGCCATTTAGTTGAGCGTCGACCTCGGTCACGCCTGCACCGGTGACGAAGTAGTCTAAGTCAATGGGGGTGTTCAGATTGTATTGAGCTGATAGAGTGAAAACTTCGTTACCCAGCACGTAGCTGTCCCACCAGATCATGCTGTCAGGCTTCTTTGGTAAGGTTGTTTGTATGTGGTAGCGAATCAGAGAGCCAGGCTCGATCATCGAAAAGTCGGCCTTTAAAATGCGGGCGTCCCCAAACATCAGTGATTCTCGGTTGGGGTCTCGATGGACCCATTTTTCCGAATCGAGGACCATCTTTTGTCCATCTGGCGTAATGATGATTGCCTCGAATACCTTTGGTCTACTGTTAAGATCGTAGGGGATCTCTGTTGATTGAAAGGCTTTGACAGCAGAGGTGTCCTTGATGAAGATGCTGCGTTTAGTATCGATGGTCAGATCACCATTGTCTTCAACTCTCACGTCACGTTGATCGTTCAGGACCACAGCAGGAGATTTCACGGTCCTAATCATTTGACGATCGTTTTCGCTTAAGTCGTGCGCGCTCTCGATTGCCCGGTTGAACGAATCAAGATCGAGGTTCGATGCTTCGTTCAGTCGGCGAATGGCGGATAAAGCATCATCGTTGGTCGGCTCTCGTGCCAGCAGCCTGGCATACTGAGCGCGAGCGAGTTCGTTCATCGATTGGCTTTCTAGAAAACGGGCATACGCCATGCGCAAATGTGGATGAGATGGGGTGAGGGCGAGCGCTTTCTGAAAGGCATAAGAGGCATCGGAGTGTTCGTCAAGGGTTGCATGCGTAATGGCAAGAAGTGCCCATGCGTCGTCATAGTCAGGACTTAGTTCAACAGTGCTTAGCAATACCTGTTTTGCTTCCACAGGTCTTTCAAGTCGTGCAAGCGTCGTTGCATATTGGAGCCGTAACACCGGATCATGTGGCTCGATTTCGGTCAACCACGCTAGGAGTTGGTTGGCATGATTCAGGTCGTTTATTAGTAGTTTGGCTAACGCTAGCTTCTTGGTAACGTCGAGATTGGAACGGTCCATCTCAAGGAGGGTTGTCATCAGTTCAATCGCCTTGGGTAACTTGCCTTGCCGAAAGGTATTTTCCATTTCGAGTTGCCGATATTCTAAGTTCTCGGGGTTTAAGAAT
>JBMYRY010000133.1:0-6899 GCA_049602795.1 Bradymonadia bacterium | reverse complement strand
ACTTCACTGCGATTCACACACAGGCGCTTTCGACGCAACAGTCTGAGGCTGAAAAAGCCTTGTTTAAGCTACTCTTCTCAAGCGACCCCAACAACAAGGCTTTCGACGCACTTAATCAATCGCGTCTGACGGGGCCAAGCACAGAAGCAACCCTGGCATTAATGACCTACGAGCTAGAAAAAGGACAAATCGATAATGCCCGCACACTCCGCTCAGAATACGAGTTAGTCGCCCAACTTTCGGAGAAACACCTCCTGAAATGGGCCTATGCTCTGGAAAAGTCGGGGCAGCTACAAGAAGCACTAGATTCCCTAGACAAGATAAAATCGCCTTCGCGTGAAGCTCGTCTTCTAGAACTGACGCTCCTGATGAAACAAGAAAAGTTCGACGCTGTTGAGACGATCTTCAAAACACACAAAAACACGATTTTGCAGGCAGCGGACGGGGTGGCAATCCTCGCTGACCTAGAGCAACGCAGAAATCATCTAACCGCCGCAAAACAATGGCTCAAACGCGCTATCAGCATGTCACCGTACCGGGCGGCATATTACGTTGATTTGGCAAAGTTACTTATCGCAACCGAAGATCCTGACGGTGCGCTTGAAACGTGTAATGAAGGGCTCAAGCTCATGCCGTCGTCCACCGCAGTACTCAACTTGAGGGGTCGAATTCACTATGACATGGGTAACATACATCTTGCTGCCAAGGATTGGGATGAATCCCTCACCATCGATAGACTGCAATTTGAAATATTCGCGCGCCTAATGAGAGCTGCACTCGAGACCGGTGATCGCAATACAGCAGTCACAGTCTTTCGAGCAGGAAAAGAGACGTTGCCCGATGACCCGAGGTGGGCTGACTTGGAAAAACTCCTACTCCGAAAAAAGAATCCCTAAACACACACCCGCCTTACAAAAACCTTACACAAAACACGGTCATGGGCGAAAACATTCTGGTTTCTGAGTGCCAAAATTTGGCATCGACAAACATTTCGCAGTATATAGAACAGAAGACATCCTAGATTCCGTTTGGAGATCAAAGTGAACAGACACCTTCGCTTAAGCGTATTGATTTGTTTGGCTCTCGTTGGCTGTGACGACAAGTCAGCCCCCCTTGCACCTGGCTACGAAGTACCTGATGTGCAACGCAGAGATGCAAATCCAACTGGAGACATGGGTCTGACCCCGGACAGCACTCTCACGACGGACGTCAGCATTCCAATCGACGCGATGCAGCGCACTGATGCTGCTCCTCTGCCCGTTGATAGTGAGGTGACGGATCTCACGGATGCAGGTGAAACATTCGATGCCTCAGAAGGCGACGCAAGCGTGGTGGATCTAGACGCAGGCGCCGACGCCGATGGTGAAACAATAGAAACTGACTCAATGACACCTAACCCAGGGGAACTCCCTTGCTCCAGCCTTTACGAATGCCAAGCGAATTGCGGATTGGACGATGATTGCAATCGTGCGTGCAGGGAAAATGCTCAAGAAGACACAATTGCCCTCCTGCTTACATTAGAGGCATGCTTGACCGATAATGGATGCCTCGTTGACAACCAAATCGGCGAGGTCTGCGCCAATGAGAACTGCCGCGAGGACTATCTTTCGTGTTTTGGTGAGGAAAGCTTACCTCCACTTGAGGAGCCTCTCTCCGATTGTCGCGAACTCGCTGACTGCGACACAGCCTGTGGTGATGACGGCGCATGCCGAATCGCGTGCGCAGAAGATGCATCGCCCGACGCGCGGTTAGCCTTCGCAAATTATATGCGTTGCGTGATGGAAAATGGTGAATCGAATTGTGCTAGTGAATACGAATCATGCTTTGGGGAACTGCCTCCATTGACCTGTGAACAGCTCTTCGAATGTATCAACGAATGTCCCGTGGGCGATCCGGAATGTGCGCCGACTTGCATTGAAACCGCATCTGAAACTGCAGTAGATCAATTAAATGAGCGAACGAACTGTCTCAGTCAATCAGCGTGCGCAGGTGATGATTACGCCTGCCGACTCACCGATTGCGAGCCCGAGTTAACCGCTTGTTTTGGTCCTCCAGTTATCCCCACAGGCACAACAACATGCACGACCCTAAGCGATTGTATCGATCTCTGTGACTCAGGTGATACCGATTGCGGGGACGCATGTCTAGCCGCCGCGAGTCCCGAGGGCTACAACCAATTCTTCGATGTATTCTACTGCGCTCAAGATAATGGCTGCGACACCTTGATGGACGCAGACGCGTACGCTGAATGCATGCGAACAAATTGTGATGCAGAGCTCACTGTCTGTACAGAGTCCGGGCTCGGACAAGGCACCCTCAACTGCGAAGAGATTTATGATTGCGCAAGCCTCTGCCCCGCAGGCGATGCTGATTGTACTCGTCAATGTCTTGGTTCTGCGAGCCAAGAGGGACTAACACAAGCACGCGACTATGAATCATGTCTACAGTCAAATGGCTGCGCTGATGCAGACTACGCCTGCGATCTAATCACCTGTTCGACCGAGATTCGAAACTGTTTTGGATCCGTAGGTGTACCTGGAGGCACAGAATCTTGCAGCGAACTCAATGACTGTTTAGGTCTGTGTGCCGATGGAGACACCGTGTGCACGGATTTGTGTATCCAGCGGTCTGCACCGGAGGAATATAACGACTTCATGGATGTCGTCATGTGCGACGAAAACAGCGGATGTAATGGCAACGTCGACTGCTTCAACAATGTGTGCGCAGAAGAAATCTCAACCTGCCTAGATGATGAGCAACCCAATGCCCTGCTCGATTGCACCGAATACAATGACTGTCTCGCCGATTGTGCGGGCGACCTCCTGTGTCAACAAACCTGTCAAACAAATGCCAGCGGCATCGCATTGGCCCAACATCGAGCGATCTTCGAATGTGCAGAACTCAACTTCTGTACGACGCTGACTGGCGAGCTTGATACAGACTGTTTAACTCTGAATTGTACCGACGAGTTGAATGCCTGCTTTGGACCGCCCGTAACGCCGTCCGGTACAGGCACCTGCCCAGAACTCTTTGGATGCTTAGAAGCCTGCCCACCAGACAATGATGCTTGCGACGATGCCTGCGTGACCGCGACGTCACAAGTTGGTTTCGATGCCGCCGTCGCGTACAGCGAATGTGCCGTTGAGAATTGCGATGGATTGGCTGACGACGCTTTTCAGGCCTGCATCTCAGCAAATTGCCAAACAGAGCTTCTAGAATGCTTGGCAAACTAATGCCAGTTGACTGATTTCATAGACAGCAACAAAAACAGTTGGATGAACGTCATACAATAGAGTCGGACACTCACGATAGATGCCCACCTCCCGCTGTAACAAGACGTCCTCTTTCAATCGTTAGAATCAAGTCCCCTATCCGGCAATCTGTCCGACATCAAGAATGATAGACAGGCCACGACTGACCCAAACGCATACACATAGAGTTCGGGCAGATCGGTGAAGGCAAGTGTAAGAGCGGTCAATCCATAGAAGAATGATGGTGGTCCTAATCGGCGGTCGATTGCCAAGCCAAGAATCGTTAGTCCCACGGCATATACGGAACATTCGGCCGCCGCTGCGTACTTCAGTGTTACTTCATCAGACAAACTGAATGCCCTCATCAACATACCGATAAGAAACATTGCTGTTAGACTTTTTACAAAAACCCGACTTGTTTTGTGAGCCCACAAATTACGGTAGGTATAATACGCAGCCGCAATCAGTGCAGGCGCAAACAGGACACCCACCGCGTTGGCTGCCAACAAGAACGCGTTGTCAGAAATCCAACTCAGATAGGAAGGGACAATTGCGCCTTCAAACACCTCGAGAATCCACGGCGTCAACGCAAAGGTGATAGCCATGAAGGCAATCAAGAGACGTCGACTCCGATTACCGATGTTCTCGTCATAATCAAAAGCAATCTTGTTCAACTTCTTGCGCTCAGCAGCACGACGGTGAGCAACGTGCTCCACCTGCTCGAGTAATGCCGGAAGCGACAGACCACTTTGAACCAGGACACGCCGCGCGACTGCGGCATTACCGTCTTCAAGTTCCCGCTGCACCATCCATCTGACCGCCTCTTCCAATCCACTCTGAGCGACTCGGTTGTCCGCCCAAATCTGAATCGCGGAGGCATATCCAAACCGCACTTCTGCGAACGAATTCTGCAGTTCATCTCCATTCAGACTCGGCAATTGGCGGAACTTTTCCTTCGCGCTTTGGGCAAGTTCATAACTGCTCCTGTGCTTTTGGAAGTCTTGAATGGCAATTCTCAATTCATCTGCCGTCGCGTATCGGTCATCCGCCCGATATGCCATCGCTCGTTCACAGATCGCTCTCAACTCGTCTGGACACTTGTCTGGATACGACCGCTTAGCTCCCGTGTAGGAGAAGCTCAGAATGCCAAACAAGGTTTGACCTCGGTTGGGCGGTTGACCAGTCAGCACGTGATATAGCGTCGCGCCAAGTAGAAAAATGTCCGTCTTAAGACTGAGCTTGCTACCCATGCCTTCGGTCATCTCAGGCGCCATGTACGCGGGTGTACCGGCAACGCCTTCTATTTGGTCGACCGCCGGTAAATGAGTAACCGCCGCCGAGACCGTTGCAGCAAGCCCCCAATCCAGTAAATAGGTTTCACCAAACGTGCCAAGCATCACGTTGTCCGGCTTGATGTCTCGATGAACAATACCCTTTGAATGCGCATACGCAACTGCGCGGCATACCCCAGTAAATGCTCTCAAGTGGAACTCTAGAGCGTCTTCATTCTCGGGCTGCTTACCAATCCAATCAGACCAAGCCTGCCCCCTAACGCGCTTCATTACGATCACCGGCTGGCCTTCATCGTCCTTGCCAATGAGGTGAACAGGCACCACATTTGGATGTTCAACAAATCCCATCGCCCTGGCCTCAAGCAACAATTCTTCATTAACGGCAGTATGCTTAGGTTTGCCTTTCGTAGATTTAATCGCGACATCTCTAGATAAGGCAGTCTGGGATGCGAGGTGCACGACGCCTCGCCCCCCCTCCCCCAATACCGGTCCTAGCCTGAAGTGAGACGCAGGGTCATCGCCAACATCTAGGTCAGGCAACGTATTGAGAGCCTGATGGCCCCCCCTCTGCGTGCGTTGCGCTTTGGTCTTTAGAACTATTCGTTGAGTGCGGTCGTAGACAAAGTCGTCAGTTTCGGAATAATCAAGCGTAGCGAAAACCTTCGCATAAGACTCGTTTACTGAGGAAACAGGTTGGCTCACATCCATGATCAGTAATACTTTCTACACCTCATCACATCTACTTGGCGATGCTAACAAAGAAAACTTATTCAAAATAGCCGTTATTCTTGGAGGCTCTTTGGAAATCGAGGGTCCAGTCCGCAATAAACAAAGGCAAGGGCTCTTCGGCGTACTACAATACAGCGAAGCAAGAAGTCTGAGCCGCCACAGTTCGGTAGACATAGCCGTCAAGAATGAATGTGACGCAACTCAAAGTACCGCCTTCAACCTGTCTCCACGCAACCGAAGCAATACATGAGGTCATCTTTGTCAGTCCACTCGGACGCCTGAACACCATCGGCGACTGTGTCTATTTTCGAGAACGAATCCGACCAATGCCAAAGTAGAGATGCGCACTCGCCAACTCAAAAACACTGTCGACCGCTATGTAGTTACTCATCCTATCTTGAGGACGAATCTCTGCCCTATTGCCAGCAATGAGAAGGTAAAGGCGTACACCCGGCAATACGGGACTGGCGTTGACTAGACCCAACACCGTGAGTTAAACGAGTCAGTCTGTACCGTTAAAGATTAGGCGCGCATCGTCGTAATGGCTTCGTTTGGTTTAAGTTGGGTATCATACCGCAAAGTGTCAACCCAAGTAGGCATGGTTTGGAGACGAGTCCCTTCCCAAACCTCAAGACCATCCACTAGTCAGCGTTCGAATAGACCCCTCTCAAACTCCAAGACCATACGTTCGTCGGCGTAACGATCGGTCCTTCCCAAACCACAAGACTATCCGCTCGTCGGCGTTCGGATAAACCCTGGAATTTCGCCGAGGTGAGACAATGAAAACAAACCAACACCTACGTCATCGTGAGGGCTAAGTAACCTCTTTGCGCTGGCCGATTACTCCAGTTTTATCATTTGCTATCGGTACTCCATCATTCGAGTCCGCAGTGACTACCCTTCGGGACTTGAACCCATAGACTTGCTGTGAGAGGTTCTGAGTTAGCCATGTAAAAGGCACGTTCCATGTTTTGGAGTGGCTCAGTGATTTCGAGAGGCGGGTCTTTTCATTGAAAACGACCATTAAACAGTCAGCGGCCCAGTCACAACATAGGTATTATGCTTTATACCTCATCCTCATGTATTGTGCGCTGTCATCGCTCGCGTGTGAAGAACCGATGCGACCCGACATCAACGACGGACAAAACACTCAAACGTTTGACCCCTTGCCAGATCTGGGCGCATCAAGAGAAATCAGCACAGACACCGGCGATTTAATGAACGACACTGACGGAGGCGTCGCCCAAGACATGGCGGGCTCGATGGCATTAACGCCTTGGTTCGATGAGCACATTCGCCCGATTATGCTCACATATTGCGTCAACTGCCATGGAGAAATCCCTGCAGGCGGAGGTCCTGAAGGCTTTCGACTCGATGAATGTGAGCCAGAGGGGGTGAGCGGCGCGAAGTTGATGGCGCCTAGAATTCTTGCACGGGGGATTGAGGGTGACCCTAGCTTCATGCCTCCAGGCACGGCGCGAGCGATTCCTGAATCTGACGTATTACTCATCACGCGGTGGGTTGAACTCGGTGCGCCTTGTCGTGAGGTGGACCTTGAGACCCCTCCACCAACGCGTCATCACCCAGAGGGCTATGCTGCCCCCGCTTTACATGGCGCATCGCTAAA
>JBMYRY010000132.1:0-6915 GCA_049602795.1 Bradymonadia bacterium | reverse complement strand
GGAGATTTCGGAAAAATTTGGCATGAGTGTCAAAGATTTGCGTAAACTCAACCGCTTGAATAAGAAGTCGACCATTCGAGTTGGAGATCAACTGCGTATCAAGCGGAGATGACGACAAATGCACGTTTCTACTATTGTAGCAGATGGGCAGGGTGGTGTAGTCTCGCGACTCTTGAATATTTACGATCGGAGGCAGGTCGAAATGTCGGAAAACACAATTAGAGTTGTGGCAGCTGAAATCGAAAGAGACGGTAAATATCTGATCACTCAGCGCCGACCAGAGGCTATCTTACCATTGTTGTGGGAATTTCCGAGCGGAAAGGTGGAAGACGGAGAGTCGGACGAGGCCGCTTTGAAGCGAGAGATCATGGAGAGGCTCGACGCGGAAATCGCAGTGGCTGAATTGTCGATGTTCATCAAACATGAATACGAGACATATGCGCTCGACTTTTGCGTCTATCGATGCACTTTGGTTTCGGACTCGGTGACACCGAAGGCGGTTCATGCCTGCAAATGGGTATCACCTTCAGAAATGGGAGAGTATGAGTTTCCACCAGCGGACGCTCAAACCATCAGCAAGCTTCTTGGTAGCGTGTAGGCACGTCTACCGGTTATCCTCGCTTCAAACGTCCATTAGAGCCGAGAACAAACCCATCAGGTAAAAAGGCAGACAAGCTCTCGATATGCGCCCGCAAATCGGCGTCAAACCGTGAAATCATTTCTGCGGCCCGTCGAGAAATCGCACCGCTCGCCATTGGGTCCTTTAGGACTTCGATCAGTCCATTGAGTGTTTGTTCGTACAACTCATGGTCCCGTTCAATCTTGCCATCAATGAATTCGAGTACTTTCAATCGCACGCCATCGTCATGGTCAACAAGATACGGTAAGCATGCTGCCATTGCCGCTGTTGTTGGGGCGTCAGAGAGAGCGTCGACGAGTTGCAAGCGGACTTCGAACGTACGATGGTCGTCGGGTTTGTAGGATGCTAATACTTCGCAGAGTAGAGCCTCAACCATTTCCTCCGTACACAGTTTTCGCAGTACGAGCACCGCAGCCGAGATTGAGTGATCGGTCCGAATGAACGCGATGAGAGGTTCGATGGCTCTGTCATTGAAGTAGTTCACGAGGGTGTCATGCACCCATCGTTTTTCTTGTTCGTTTTTGATCGTATCGCGAAAATTAACGCCCAATCTCCGAATCAAGGCTGAGATGGCTTCAGGTGTGTCCATGTTGACAAGTTCTTGCATGGCTTCTTGACGCACCTGCTGCTGTTGATGCTCATTCAACATTTTCTTGGCGGCCTTGTCCACCTTGGAAGTTGCAGATTTTTTGCCAAAAAAGTCGAATAGTCCCATTGATTTAGCTCCGAATGGATAAAATTTTGCGGACCGTAGCATAGTCCAGGAGAAATTGCACCGGCTAGGCGATTTGAACGGGGGAATTTGTCGTGGTTCTCGGTAGCTTGATCACCAGAGTTGAGCCTTCTCCGACACTTGACCGTGCGAAGTGCACCGAGCCACCATGGTCCTCGAAAATTCGCCGGGCAAGGTTGAGTCCGGTTCCACTGCCTTCGATTTCGCCTTCGGTATCGAGTCGGGTAAATAGCTCGAAAGCTTGCTCAAATTGTTCGGGTAAAAGACCGACACCGTTGTCACTGATTTCAAAAATGTTCAGGTCACCTTGTTCCCGAATAGACACTTCCACTGTGGGCATCGCATGTCGATTAAACTTTAGTCCATTCTCGAGAATTTGTCTGAAGGCATCCGCGAGCCTTAATTCATCACCGACAAGCTCTGGCATTTCTCCGCAAATAAAAATGTCGCCCTTATGTTTATCGACCAACTGAGCGCGGAGTTTCTCGAACAATGTTTGCGATGAAAATGGTCGATAATCGACAGAGCTGCGATCGTTTCGGATCAGCTTTACGAGGTCGGAGTTTAGATTGGCAATCTGATTACAGCGTTTGAAAATGGTGCCGACCTGCGAGACGAGTTGACCATCGGCTTGATAGCTTTTTTTGAGTTGCGTAGAAACCTCACCGATCTCATCGAGTGCAGACCGAACATTGTGTGTGGTTGCATAAATCATCGCATCCAGTTCGGCATTGGCTGACTCAAGACTCTTCCCGTAGGTTCGAATTTCTTCATCCTTGGTTTGAAGTCCCTCGGCCATAAGATTAAAGGCTTCGGCGAGGCGCCCCAACTCGTCGTTGGTATGTCGCGTCAGTTCGATCCGGTAACCTAGGCTGCCACTACCGAGCATTCGTGCACCCCGCTCTAGGTCATGGACGGGGCTGAGAACAATTCGTGCGATGTAGTCAGCAATGAAAATTACGATAAGAAAAGTCAGCAGTGATACGACAATGAGCACCCGCTGTAGAATGTGGACGACCTTGTAAATTTGATTGGTAGGGGCGGTGATTCGCACGAGCCAATTCGTGGGTGATACCGCGGTACTCGCAACCAAAAGATCGGTCCTGCCATCGCTGATTTCCGAAATGCCTAGGCTATCGTCGCTCACTAGATTTTGAGGCAGTTGAGCGCCACGCTTTCGGGGCGACGTATGTGAAAGAATGAGACCTTGTTGGGTAGACATCGACATCGTGACTTGGCTAATTTTATCGAGTCTATCTTTGAGGAGTCGATGGGCAATCTTGTCAATTCGGCTTTCATCGAGTTGTCCTCCTAAGTATCCAACGAGTCGCCCCTGACGATTAATCAATGGCATAATCGCAAGCACAATGGGACGACTAGATCCGCTGAGTTCTTCCAGTCGTGTGCCCACAAGTTGTGCGCTTGAGTCGAGCGTGTTGAACCACTCATAGTCGGCAAGTTTTACGATGCGTGACAAGTTTCGGTACGGCGATGTAAAGAAAACGTCTCCATTAGGCAGAGCGAGGAAAAAACTGCTAAACACCTGCCCAACCATGGACTGGAAGGGGGCATCACTCCAAAATTCCAGCGAGGGTCGTGATAAGAGTCCATCGTCTAATTCTTTGCGAATGTTTTCAATCCGCATCCGTTCTACCGGTAGCCTCAGCCCGACGCCTTCCAATTCTCGAACAGCAGCCTGAAATAAATCAGAGTAGGCGCTGGCTACAAATCGTGAAGTTTGTAGAAAATGTGCTTCCTCCGAAGCTTTGCCCCAAGAGTTGGCGCGATTGACCGTCACAGCACCAACCAACAACAACGGAATAAGGCTGAGTGCCAATAGTAATACCGTGAGCTTGGTTTTGAGACCGATCTTGTTGATTAATTTTGTCGTAATGTTTTGAGTCATTTTGGCGTGGTTTCATGACGGTGTGTTGATCTGATTGTTCGTCAGTTTTGCTTTGGATGCAAGTCTCCCTTGCGAGGCGTCAAAAAAGGCGGTAGTCAATGGGCCAGGGTGAGAATGTTGCGCCCTCCTACGAGAATCATAACAAAGGAACGGTACTCGATGAAAATTCACGAATATCAAGGAAAAGAAGTACTCGCAAAGTACGGCGTTGCGGTCCCGAGGGGACACGTTGCGTTCAGTGTAGACGAAGCGGTTTCTGCCGCTGAAAATCTGGGAGGCTCGGTCTGGGTAGTCAAAGCTCAGATTCATGCGGGTGGTCGTGGCAAAGGTGGCGGGGTTAAAGTTGCTAAGAGCATCGATGAAGTGCGCCAATACGCTGAGCAGATCTTGGGCATGACGCTGGTGACGCATCAGACTGGTCCTGAAGGGCAATTAGTTCGACGTCTGTACATCGAAGAAGGTGCAGCGATTGAGCGGGAACTCTATTTGGGCGTGATTTTGGACCGAGAGCGTGCTCGGATCTGTTTTATGGCGAGCACAGAGGGCGGTACAGAAATTGAAACGGTGGCAGAAGAGACGCCGGAGAAAATCCTCAAGGAGTGGGTGAGCACCTCGACTGGGCTCTCTGATTATCAGGCCCGAAACTTAGCTTTCGGTCTTGGTCTGGAAGGAGGCAGCGTTCGAAAAGCTGTTTCCTTCATGAAGTCGCTTTATCGAGCGTTTGTCGAGTTGGACTGCTCTCTGGCGGAAATCAACCCTCTGGTTGTGACGGCCTCTGGTGACGTCGTCGCCTTGGATGCGAAAATTAACTTCGACGACAATGCGATGTTCCGACAGAAGGCACTTGAAGCGTATCGCGACTTTGACGAAGAGGACGCAAAGGAAGTTGAGGCGAGTAAGTTTGACCTTAACTACATCAGCCTGGATGGGAACATTGGCTGTATGGTTAATGGTGCTGGTTTAGCGATGGGCACGATGGACATCATCAAGCACTATGGTGGTGACCCAGCGAACTTCTTGGACGTGGGTGGCGGTGCGACTACAGAAAAGGTCACTGCAGGATTCAAGATCATTTTATCGGACCCCGCAGTAAAGGGCGTTTTCGTGAATATCTTTGGCGGGATCATGAAATGTGACGTGATCGCTGATGGTGTTGTGGCTGCAGCAAGAGAACTGGGACTCACTGTTCCCGTAGCGGTCCGACTGGCAGGTACGAATGTGGAGCTCGGTCAGAAGATTCTTAAGGAGAGTGGACTGGACCTTATTCCCGCTACTGACATGGCCGACGGGGCCCAGAAGATTGTCGAAGCTGTTCGCCAGCTTGGAGGAAAATAAGCAATGGCTATTTGGGTAGATGAAAACACGCGATTAATTTGTCAGGGGATCACGGGGTCAACCGGTCGATTTCACTGCAAGCAGATGATGGAATACGGGACCAACTTGGTTGGCGGTGTAACACCGGGCAAGGGTGGACAGACTTTCGAAGAATCCGTACCCGTATTTAACACCGTAAAGCAAGCGGTCTCAGAAACCGGAGCCAATGCTTCGGTGATCTACGTGCCACCTCCCTTTGCAGCGGATGCCATTTTGGAGGCGATTGGTGCGGGGATCGAGTTGATTATCGCGATCACTGAGGGCATTCCGGTCATCGACATGTTGAAGGTCAAAGCTGGTCTCGACGCGAGCAACTCTCGTTTGATTGGTCCGAACTGTCCCGGGATTATCAGTCCAGGTTTATGCAAAATTGGAATCATGCCTGGTCACATCCATAAGCAGGGTCGAGTAGGCGTGGTAAGCCGCAGCGGCACTTTGACGTACGAGGCAGTGGGTCAACTTACTGCTTTGGGCATCGGGCAAAGTACATGCGTTGGCATTGGTGGCGACCCACTGAATGGCACGAATTTCATTGACGTACTCGAAGCGTTTCAGGCGGATGATGATACAGATGCGGTTATCATGATCGGTGAGATCGGTGGTACTGCAGAGGAACAAGCTGCAGAATGGGTGGCTCAAAACATGACAAAGCCTGTTGCAGGTTTTATCGCCGGCACTACGGCTCCTCCCGGCCGCCGAATGGGCCATGCTGGAGCAATTATTTCGGGCGGTAAAGGCACGGCGACCGAGAAGATGGCTGCCATGGAGCGAGCGGGTATTCGTGTTGCAGCTACGCCATCTGAAATGGGTGTCACGCTAAAAGGCATGCTCTAAACGCACTTACCTCTTGAATCGGTCGATTGGATCAGGCATAGAAGCCTCCGAACATCGAAACGAGAAAGGATCAACGATGTCTGTACAAAGAACATTATCAATCATTAAGCCCGACGGGGTTAAGCGCGATCTTGTTGGTGAAATCTTCAAGCGCTTTGAGAGCAACGGCTTGCGCATCATTGCGACGCGCATGCAGCATCTCTCACGAGCTGAGGCTGAGGGCTTTTATGCAGTTCACAGCGAGCGACCTTTCTTCAACGACCTCGTTGAGTTCATGACGAGTGGTCCGGTCGTTGTCTCGGTTCTCGAGGGTGAGGATGCAATCCTTCGCCACCGTGACCTGATGGGCGCAACAAATCCTAAAGAAGCAGCACCTGGTACGATCCGGGCAGATTTCGCTGAGAGCATCGACGCGAACACCGTACATGGATCCGATGGTCCGGACACTGCGGCGGTAGAGGTAGGCTACTTTTTCAGAGGCACGGAAATCTTCTCCGGCCGGTAATCGACGACCTCTATGTCGATCACCCCAATCTTACCAACCAAGAACGTCACGGAACTGAGGCGCTCCGAGCTAGAGCACCTGTTTAACGCACTCGGTCAACCCAAATTTCGAGCGAAACAACTCTATGATTGGGTCCATAAGAAAGGTGTGCGCTCCTTTGACGACATGACCAATTTTCCGAATGCGTTGCGTGAGCAACTCAAGTCCGAGGGCTATGAAGTGGGCCGAGTTGCCATCGACCAGTTATTGGTAAGTGTGGATGGTACCCGGAAGTTATCTGTCAAATTGTCCGACGGGGGTGTGGTTGAAACCGTATTAATTCCTATGGGAGACGGTGAATTCACGCAATGTATCTCTAGTCAGGTGGGATGCGCCCTGGACTGCAAATTTTGTTACACGGGTACACTCGGGTTGTCTCGACATCTAACCCCGGGCGAAATGGTCGATCAAGTCTTGCTGGGTCGAGCGAACCTACCCGAGGGGGCACGTTTATCGCACATCGTCTACATGGGGATGGGAGAGCCACTTCACAATTTTGATCATGTCGTGGAGAGCATTCGTCGAATCTCTGATCCCGAAGGCATTGGTCTTGCTCAGCGTCGCATCACGGTGTCCTCTAGTGGGCTTGTGCCTGCGATAAAGAAGTTGGGAGAAACCCTAAAGGTCAACCTTGCAATCAGCTTGAATGCTGCGGACGATGAAACGCGTACGCGAATTATGCCCATTAACAAGACGTATAATTTAGACAAGCTGATCCAAACACTGCGTGACTATCCGTTGCCGCCGAGGCGAAAGATGACGATGGAGTACGTGATGTTGGGTGGTGTTAATGACCGCCCCGAAGATGCCAAGAATCTTAAACGGCTACTGCATGGCTTACCCGTTCGAGTTAATCTCATTCCTTGGAACCCCTTTCAGGGACC
>JBMYRY010000131.1:0-6932 GCA_049602795.1 Bradymonadia bacterium | reverse complement strand
TTCTTGGACAAAGGGAGACGCCGTGTCTCCTTGGCCGATTTCGGGTGCCGAAGGGATCTATTTAATCGATACCGACGGTGAGCGTGTCATCGACTTCAATTCTCAATTGATGAGCGTGAACATTGGTCATGGACACCCCAAAGTCCGGGCAGCAATGAAACGGCAAATTGACGAATTGCTGTATGTTTGGCCAGGTGCTGCGACGGAGATCCGGGCACGAGTAAGTGCCAAGCTTGCTGCGCTTGTTCCGGGTGATCTCAACACGTTTTTCTATACCCTTGGCGGTGCCGAGGCGAATGAGAACGCAATTAAGGCGGCTAAACTCTACACTGGTCGTCAGAAGATTCTTGCACGATATCGCAGCTATCACGGCGCAACGAACGCGACAATGCAGTTGACCGGCGATCCTCGGCGGCTCGCGAACGAGCCTGGCATGCCGGGCGTGATTCACGTCATGGATCCTGACCCATACCACTATAGTTTTGGTGAGACGGAGCAGGAGAAGGTCGAGCGAAATCTCACTTATCTCGAAGAAGTCATCATGTACGAGGGACCAGATACGATCGCGGCAATGTTCGTGGAAACCGTGACTGGCACCAATGGTATTGTCCCTCCACCCGCTGGATACATGCAGGGTCTTCGTCGGATTTTGGACAAGTACGGCATCCTTCTGGTTTGTGATGAAGTCATGTGTGGCTTCGGTCGAACGGGAAAGATGTTCGCTTTTGAACATTTCGGGATCACGCCAGATATCCTGACGATGGCTAAGGGATTAACGAGTTCGTATGCACCCATGGGGTGTATGGCGGTGAGCGATAAGATTGCAGAACACTTCAAGACGAATGTCTTCTGGGGGGGATTGACCTATAATGCTCACTGTTTAGGCCTAGCCACAGCCGAGGCGGTGATCGAGGTCATGCAGGAAGAAAACCTAGTCGAAAACTCTGCCCGAATGGGTGAAGTAATGCGCTCCCATATGAAGCGAATGAAAGCCAAACATCCAAGTGTTAAAGCGTTCCGCCAAATTGGGCTCTTTGGCATGATGGATTTGCAACGGGATGGCAAGGGTACGCCCATGGCGCCTTACAATGGTGCGAGCGATGCAATGACTGCGCTCGGTGCGCATTTTAGAAATAATCGACTATTTACATTCGTTCGTTGGGGAAGCTTCATGTGTAACCCGCCACTATGCATCAATGAGGAACAACTCGAAGCTGCATTCGAAATTATTGACCGCGGTCTCGACCTTACCGATGCGGCAATGGACTAACCTTTGCGCGCAGCTCTCTCCGCTTTTCTAGCCAGGTAAGCCGTTCTCTCCTGACGGCGTCGATGGAGCGTGAAAACGATCGCCCCGCCCATAGCCGAAAGAATACCCATGACTCCGATGAAGAAGATGAGTTCGTCTTTTGGGTGCGCTCCTACTTCTAAATACAAGAGTTGGTCTCCAAGCTGCATCCCCTGACTGAGAAATGCTTGTCTAATGTGGTCTGGTACTCGTTCAAAACCCACTCGGCGAATCAGTCCAGAGAGGGTCTCCGGGGTCGGTTCTGGTACCCCATGCCTTGCGTGAAATTGGGCAACCAACTGAATAGATTGTCGGCTGACGCTGCTGTCATAAACTGGGTGCCATTGACTCTCGAGTGGTTTTTCCGCAGTGGGCATCTTAGGTTCAAAGACGGCGGTATTCAGGTCGACCGTTGGTTGCTTTATTTCAATGTGATTTGTTTTTGAGTTAGGTCGCTGTAGCTCAGCAATGGTTGTGGTCTTCACGTCTCCATCTAAGCCGTGGATTAAGCTTGAGTGCATCATTGCACCAACAAAGAGCAGGCAAAATGAAATCATGATGGGTACGTATACATGGGTTTGATCTTTAGCCCCCATCATTTCATACGCTTGTTCACGTTCGATATCTCGGAGATGACCCGTTCCCAATAGACTTGAAAGAAATGCGACAAGCGCATGGAAATCTTGTGCGTCGCGATCACTAAAGATTCGCGTGCGCTTGTAGCGACCGCGTTCATCTTTTGCGCAGAGTATCAGTTCGAGCATTTCCCGATTAGGGTCCTCATCAAGGTAGATAAAAACCAACGACTTAAGGGGGACTTCAAAATATTTGATGGAATATCGCACACAAACGACGTCATTTTTGATCTGGACATTGACTGGGAATAACGCTTGTCTAAACTGAAACTCTAATGTTTTGGATTCGTTCATCGTCTCAGCCTTAGGTTTACGCGATGTTCACTGTGCCATTCGTTCAGGACAGGATCCAGCATTTACCTACCCAGAGATTGAAAGGTTTCGGTAGATGAGTGAAACAAAAAATCGAAATGACCATCGAAACGAGATGTCGAAGAAGACAGCATCGAAGACATCTCAAATCATTCAGCGAGGCGATGATGTTCTTTATGAAGCGCGCACCGGAGAAGACCGTCGTGGGGACGGACGTGGACTAAACCCTGGGCGACGCTTAGCGGACCATCATCGAGTCCGATCTGCATTTATAGAAAGAGTTGAAGGGCTTCTAAAGAAGGGACATTCCTATCAAACGATTGCGTCTATTTTGAATGATGAGAAGTTTGAGACTGCTGGTGGAGGCTATTGGACCGACGATGCCATCGAGCAATTGCATACCGCACTCAAAGACAGACGTGAGAGAGATGCTTGGCTGCCAGAGAGTCTGGACATTGACGCCGAAGATGAATGATGAACGAGTGAGGCGCCGAGAGGCGGCAAGGCTTAAGTTGAGAGCGCGTTACCTCCGAGAGCGTCATCAACAGGCGAAAAATCAAGCTAATCCAGGCGAACGATTGCCCGTTGGTCAGGTTGAAACAACGAAATGGCCGGTCTTGGACCTCGGAATACATCCAGAGGTAGCACTTGATGACTGGCGACTCAGAGTGGATGGCGCTGTTGAACGGCCAATTACCCTCACTTGGTCTGATTTCATGGCAATGGACCAAGTTGAAGATGTGTCGGATTTTCACTGTGTCACCACGTGGAGCAAGTTTGATCTCAAGTTTTGCGGTGTACCCTTCTGGCAGTTTGTTGCTCTTGTCTCACCCTTGCCGAGGGCACAGTTCGTTCTTTGTCATGCGTATGATGGATATACGACCAACCTTAGTTTAGCTGCCGCCATGGAAAAGGATGTGATGCTCGTTCATGCATACGACGATAAGCCTCTGACACGCGACCACGGTGGTCCTTGTCGAATGATTACGCCGAAGTTGTATGCGTGGAAGGGGGCTAAGTGGATTAACCGAATCGAGTTTTTGGAAACTGAATCACTTGGTTACTGGGAGAAGCGTGGGTATAGCAATACCGCTGACCCTTGGACGGATGACCGATATAGCGAAGATCACCAGGAATCTTAAGGTGTATCTCGACCTTCTAGTACACCAATCAATTCGAAGTTCTTCGTGATAAATGCGGATTCCCATTCAGATTGAGTCGTTTCCAATATCGCTGCACAGGCTGTCTTGAGTTCAACAGCCTTTCGGCTCAGTAAACCTGCTGCGACACTAAATCCTGGATTATGTCCGAGGACCAGAACCGTTTTGTGCTCTTTGGCATGAGCTAACACAGCCTGCTCGATGTCGCTTAGTTCCCCGAGATACAAGCGATGATCGAATTGAATATGAACCTTGGGAAAAAGAGGTTCCATCAATAGTGCGGTTTCTTCGGTTCGCCTCGCATCACTACTCACGATAATACTCGGCATATGATTGTTCTTGCACAGCTCTTCACCTAGTTGGGGCGCCTGACGCAACCCTCGCCCATTTAAAGGGCGCGCATGATCCGTTATTGAGCCAGCATGCCAATCACTTTTCGCATGGCGCGCAATTATGAGCTTGAGCGTCATCAAGGACCTCCTGTTTTTGAAACTAGGTGCTGCGAGTACAACCATCGAATATGGCGGCTGTCGATATTCGCCCGAACTTCAATTGGTGCCTCCCTATGGTCGATTCAATCAGATGCGTCTTGATAATGCGAGAAATAGTAAACACAGGTCCGCTGTGTCCCGGCTCAAGTTAGAATAGTTCTCCTCGAAACGTCAGTTCTTTAAAGGGCATCTATCCATCGAAAACATCAGGACAGGACCTGTTCATTGATGTCAATCTGCCGTATTCTTGGACCGAAGAATCGTGCACTAATTAAGGAAAACAGAGTGAAGGGGCGTCGAAGAATGACATCATTATCTACCTTTCGGAGTCGAGAAGAATGGTTGGCTGAATCCCAAAGAGCAGCGATTAGCCCCTCTGAATTCTGGTTATCACAAACAAAAGCTCTTATCGATTGGGATACCGCACCTGAAAAAGGGGTGAATGGTGATTTTCGCACTGTAAGACAAGCGCCAATCCGATGGTTTGAAGATGGAAAACTCAATGTGACCGTGAGTTGCTTGGACCGGCATGCCCAGCGAACGCCAGACAAGACAGCAATTCTCTGGGTTGGTGATGAGCCAGGCACAGAGCGTCGAATCACATATCGGGGGCTCTTGAATGAGGTCTGTCGGGTGAGCAACGGCTTGACTGAAATCGGCGTTCGTCAGGGGGACCGGGTCATTATATACATGGGAATGGTCCCTGAAGCGGCTATTGCGATGCTTGCCTGTGCTAGGATCGGCGCTGTTCATTCGGTTATCTTTGGCGGGTTTTCGGCCAGCGCCATTTCTGACCGGATCATCGATAGTGGCGCGAAATTTTTGATTACTCAAGATGAGGGTCGCCGGGGTGGTCGATTGATTCCGCTAAAGGCCACCGTGGATGATGCGATTGAGCAGCATGCTATCTCTCGAGTGGTCGTTTTTCGTCATACGGGTGGTGACTGTGCAATGGTCGAAGGCAGAGACATGGACTGGCATGACCTAGTGAGCTCGCAAAGCGGCGATTACTCGCCCGCGATGCTTTCAGCTGAAGCTCCTCTTTTTATCCTCTATACCTCAGGCTCAACCGGGAAACCTAAGGGGGTGTTACATACCTGTGGAGGATATTTGACCTATGCGGCTTACACCCATAGAAATGTGTTCGGGATGAGCGAAGATGATATCTATGCCTGTGTTGCTGATGTGGGGTGGATTACTGGGCATACGTATATTGTCTATGGTCCACTTGCGAATGGGGCGACCACCCTCATGTTCGAATCAACACCAATGTATCCTAATGCTGGTCGATATTGGTCCGTTGTTGCCCAATATGGCGTAAACGTATTTTACACTGCCCCCACTGCTTTGAGGGCCTTAGCTGCTCAGGGAGATGAGTGGGTGCACGCACATGATCGTAGCGCACTGAGGGTATTGGGTACAGTGGGTGAACCCATCGATCCTGCGACCTGGCATTGGTATCGTGATGTTGTGGGTGAAGGGCGTGCGCCGGTGATTGATACATGGTGGCAAACTGAAACCGGGGGCATCTGTATTGGCGCAGCGAATGGCTATGTTGACCCACCTGCTGGAACCGCTGGGTCGCCAATGCCCGGTATCTTACCGATTTTGTTCGATGAAGAATCAGGGAAAGAAGTATCAGGTGAAGGTATGGGGCATTTGTGTTTGGCTCAACCCTGGCCCGGGCAGGCGAGAACCGTGTACGGTGATCATGAACGTTTTGTTGAAACGTATTTTTCGACCTATCCAGGTTATTATTTTACTGGTGATGGCTGTGTGCGTGATGGCATGGGCTATTACACGATTACAGGTCGGGTGGATGATGTACTCAATGTCAGTGGACATAGAATTGGAACCGCAGAGATCGAAGCGGTGCTAAATGAGCTGGGCGTCGTTGCTGAAGTCGCGGTGGTTGGAAAGCCTCATGAAATTAAGGGGCAGGGGGTGTGTGCTTTTGTGGTGCCACAAAGCACATCGAATCCGCCCTCTGCCGATGAGTTGAACCTTGCCCTCAGAACTCAAATTGGTGCCCATGCTCGATTAGACCAGCTTTACGTTGTGCCGGGTTTACCAAAGACGAGGTCAGGAAAGTGTATGCGGCGAATACTGCGGCAGTTGGCCGTCGATGTTTCAGGGGATTTAGGAGACATCAGCACCCTCTCGGAGCCAGACATCGTACAACAGATTCGGTCGTGCGTATCATCAATCTAGACCTCAGGTCGTATCCGATGTAAAACAAGAGAGTTAGAACCTATGTATGTTCACGTAACGTATGGTTTCATGGACTCGGTAACGAACGAGAAATATTGTTTATGCCTCACAAAGAACGCGTTGAGGTGGAGTGTGTTATGAAGTGTACAAATTGTGGAAGCAGCATCCCTGGAGCCGCAAAATTCTGTGGTGTCTGTGGCACCCCGACGCAATCATCAGAGACGGACGCGGCATTGGAGACGGTTGCTTTTGATCCTACGAGTGACCCAGAATTCAAGGCGGCCGCTGAAAAGTTAGAGGCTGAAAGCAAAAAGACTCAGGCTGAAGCAAATACTGAAGCGCAGACCGCTTCTGAGCCTGAGGTGAACGGTAAAGCGGCGGCGGAGGAGCCGGCGCAGGCAGACAGCGGTGATACATCTGCTGTCGAGACACCGAAAGAGGAGAAAGCTAGCGACGCGCCTAAGCCTGAGGCTGGCGGGAGCGGGAAAAAGGGCAAGTTCCGAGAAACAATTTGGTTCATGCAAGCCGAAGACCCAGAGATGATGAGTTCGATTGAGAATGAAGAACTAGGGGAGCGTGAAGCCACGTATCAGGATCCTGGGGGTAGCCTTGACGAGCGTTCTCGGGAAAAGTTTTCTTTGAATATCTCTGAAAGCAGCATGATGAAAGCGGTTGAGCGTGAGAGTCTTGAAGCGAATGAGTCACCTGAAAACTCTAAGTCTTGGTTCTATGCATCGATTGTAATTGGGGTCGTGTCTGTCGGTTATATTGTGTATCTCACCCTCATCAAGAGTTAGATTCGTCGAGAGCACATCATCGCAGGCATCGAGTTTTT
>JBMYRY010000130.1:0-6938 GCA_049602795.1 Bradymonadia bacterium | reverse complement strand
AAACTAGACAAAAATCAATTTGACTTTCTATTAAATTGAAGTTCTGGTCTACTTTATTTTGTAAAAGACTTTAACAATCAACGGGGGGCACATGTCAAGCATCGTAAAATCAGGTATTTACACCATTGCCTTGGCTTCATTATTTTTCATCGGCTGTCGCGAGAAAGCTGCAAACACAGTCCAGTGTGGGACGGATGAAATCGCAACGAACACGGGATGTGTACCAGTCGGTATGGATGGTGGGACGCCATTTCTACCCACACCCATGTTACCGATGACAGTTGACAATTGGTATGTGCCATCGGGCTATATGGGGGACGGTGAAGACCCCGAAGCGAGATATCTCTCGGCGCCCCAGCCCTGTTCGAGTCGAGCACACTCCGGGGCAGTGGGACAATGCCATCGTTTTGAATACGACGCCGGTCCTGCTGGGCAGGCTGGCGTGTTCTGGCAGTACCCCGCAAACAACTGGGGAGAAAACGGCGAAGAGGGACTGCCCATCCCTGAAGGTGCGCAGTCGATTCGCTTCTTTGCGTGGAGTGATACCGACGGCACTGTGGTGAAGTTCATGGTTGGCTTGAGCGAAGAGGTTGACGGATTCACCGCCGAGATTACCAACATCGAACTCGGTACTGAGCCTAAGGAGTACACCATTGATATTCGTAACGCTGACTACTCAACCGTAATTGGCGCCTTTGGTTGGTATGCGGAAGCGACCGATGCGCAATTGACCATTCATGTCGATGATATTCATTGGTCTGAAGAACCACCCCTTGATGATTACGTCGCACCAGAATTAGTCTTACCACTCTCCGTAGAAGACTGGTTCGCCCCCAGTGGCTACATGGGAGATGGAGAAGATCCTGAAGCACGCTACTTAGCACCACCATCCACCTGTTCTGAGAGTGGGGCACAAATGCTTAGTACATGCACCGAGTTTAGCTACACCGCTGGTCCCGTGGGCGGCGCAGGCGTGTTTTGGCAATATCCTGCCGATAATTGGGGTCTCACAGGAGAGGCATGCGTTGATGACACCATTGTTTGCGATACCGAAGGACTCGCTGTCCCCGCTGGCGCTCAGTCTATTCAATTCACTGCGTGGACGAACAAAGAAAGCTATGCCGTAGAGTTTCTGGCAGGTATTTCGTCCGAAGTGGATGGCTTCAGCGTGAAGCAAACCGTGACCCTCACCCAAGAACCAACACTCTATTCCCTCGATTTAAGCGAAGTGGAGTATGGGTTGGTTATCGGCGGATTTGGCTGGTATGCCGCTGCTGCAGACGAGACCCTGATTGTGTCCATTGGCGACATCACCTGGACTACCGAACCGCACCTGGGTGACAACGAACCAGAGAAGATTCCGGTACCATCGCACCCTGACCATCCACTCAGTTTACCGTATCCGCTCTTAGCCGCCTTCGGTCCTTCGGGTGTCATGCCTGCGTCCGCATCGAGCATGGTGGACATCGAAGGCTGCGAAATGGCGCTGGAAGCAGCCCATCCTGACTGCGTTGCGTTCACGACAGTGCCTGGCGCATCACCATGGGCTGGCGTTTGGTACCACACCATGGACGATGGGTGGATGGGTCCTGCAGCGGCCTTGCCTGACGGCAGTGTGGGTCTAGAATTTTACGCATGGGCAAATCAACCGGGCGTCTTTAGAAAGTTTGGTGTAGGCGACGGTAATGCCGGCGATTCAATCGCGACAACATTGTCCGGTATCAACGGGATTAATGCCCAGGGCGAATTTGAACTCCCACTTGAACCAACGCTGTACCAGATTCCCTTTGAGAGTGCGCCGGCTGAACTCATTGGTGGCTTCTTCTGGGCTGGTCCCGCGGGCTCATCGGTAGATATGCCAAGTGTAGTCTACGTCGCCGAGGCTAAATTCGTAGATACCCTGACACCCATTGACCCACCGGATGACACGAACCAAAACGATGAAGACCCCGGCAACCTACTCGTGAACGGCAGTTTTGAGAATGAGGGGAATGCATTTGACTCGTGGCTGAAATACCCGAGCACTTTTGCCAACACAAGTGCAGTACGGACTGGAGACGCATTCTTTGGCACAGAAGAAACATTCACTGCCCTTGACGGTGCTCAGGGATACAAAGTTTGGCCCGCAAGTAATGGGGCCGCGAGCGAAGTCAGTGTCTACCAAGAGCACTCGCATAGCGAACAGACACACTATAAAATGACCATCTCGGTATTCCATAGCAGTCATGAACCGTTCCTGGGTGAAACGGAAGCAAAGGCCTTCATTAAGTTCTTTTCCAGCAATTACGGTCAGAGTGATCTGTTCTACAGCGAGACCATACTCAACGTGGACACGCCTCAAAATGTATGGACAGAACTGAGTGTATGCGTCCTAGCACCAGAGCCGGCGGACCGACCGAAAGTTCAAGCGGGTCTACAACTCAATCAGGCACAAGCCAACGACCCCGGGACCGTCTTTATGGATTTGGCTCGACTCGAAGTCGTCGAAACCTGCCCGTAGGTGTCGAGAAGGAAAACACGAACGATGGCACAGAGCCCCCGAACAACTCGATCGATTCGCACACACAATCTGGCACTGGTGCAACAGACACTACTCCGCGATGGTCCCCTCTCGCGTGCAGCAATCGCGAGACGCACTGGATTGAGTCGACCCTCGGTATCAACATTGGTTGAGCGATTAATCGATGAGAACCTAATTGTTGAGTACGGTGCCATCAATGATGGGTCAGGGCGCCCGGCTCAACCAGTAGACTTGAACCGCTCGGCCATGAGGCTGATCGGCATCGAAGTCGGCGCGACTTTTATCGAAAGCGTGGTCACAGACCTCGACGGCAAACAACTCAAACACGACACATATCCCGTACCAGTCCGCACAGAGCCGGAAATGACCATCGCATTTCTGAATCAATTGCTCACATCTCTGATCAACGACATTCGAAGCGATAGGGGCTTGGTGTTGGGCGTTGGTATTGGCTTGGCAAGTCCGATCAGTGGTCCTCAGTCGAATACCTTCGCGCAGTCACTCTATCCCGCATGGGCAGAGTATGAACTGGGGACAGCTCTCACTCGTTCACTCGACGTTCCCATCATGTTCGAAAATGACGCTAATCTAGGTGCCGTTGGAGAATTTGTGTGGGGCACGGACAAGGTCAAAAACTTAGCGTACATCAAGCTAGATTCCGGTATCGGTTCGGGGCATTTAGTCAACGGTCTCTTGATGACTGGGACAGAAGGCTTGGCTGGTGAAATCGGACATATGTTTGCGGACCCAGACGCCGGTGAATGCTACTGCGGCGGTTATGGATGTCTGGTGAAAGTTCTCGGACTTGATGCTCTAAAGGTCAGAGTCGCGGAGTTCGGATGGTCCGACAAAACTGAGGACACCTATGATGCACTCGCGCTCGCCGCAGTCAAAGACGACACGAAACACCGTTATCAAGGATTGTGTAAAACGCTTTCGACTGCACTCGCAAAGAGTTTAGCTGGGATTATCGCGATCACCAATCCACAAAAAATCATCCTCGGGGGACAGGGCGCTCACCTCCCTCATCTAGCGGAATTGACCGAGGCAACCTTGCGAAAATACTTATCAGACGTGACTCGACCAAAGCTCATCATTGAAGTGACGCCAGCGGAAAGACCCACTGTCGCCCTCGGAGGCTGTGCATTGGTACGCGAATCCACCAGTCAACTCAGCTGTTTTGGCGTGGATGCATCTCGAAAGACGGACCTTGCCTCATGAAGACACTACTTCTACTCTGCGGTTTACTATTTTACGCGTGCAATCCCACCCTGAACTCACCACAGAGGGTCGAAACCATCACCATCGATGAGGATCAATGGACCCTGGAGTGGTCAGATGAATTCAACGGACCAGCCGGTCAGTCACCAGATCCAAGTAAGTGGAGTTATGAAGTCGGCGGGCACGGTTTCGGCAATAATCAGTTGGAGTTCAACACGGATAGTCCAGAAAACGCTAGGCTCGATGGAGACGGTCACCTCGTGATTACCGCGCGCCGCCAACAATATTTAGGCAAAGCATTCACCTCCGCACGACTCAACACAGAGGGCAAATTCGAACATACATATGGGCGCTACGAGTTCAGAGCCAAAATGCCGAGCGGCGCTGGTCTATGGCCAGCGCTCTGGCTTCTGGGTGCCGATTACGGCACCAATACGTGGCCGGCATGCGGCGAAATTGACGTCATGGAAATGCGAGGACAAAAGCCTGGTGAAGTCTTGAGCAGCCTGCATGGTCCAGGCTATTCAGCTGGGGCTTCAAAAACTGAATCTCTCGACGTCACCCCACGACTCGACGAAGCCTTTCATATCTACAGCATGATATGGACGCCGGACGAGATCAGATGGCTCATCGATGATCAACTGTATCATCAACAATCCAGGAACGACTTTAGCGAGACTCAGCCTTGGGTATTCGACCATCCTTTCTTTATCATCATCAATCTTGCTGTTGGAGGACAGTTCGTTGGGCCGGTACCTGATTCGACGCGCTTTCCCGCACAGATGTATGTCGACTATGTGCGTGTTTATCGTGCGGTTGGAGACAATTGATGAAAAGATGGCACCACACGTTTGTCTTAACAGTCGTGCTCGTCTGCTGCGGATGTCGCGGCAAATCACGAACACCAGATGAACACGTGCTTGTCGCCTCAGCAACGCTGACTAGCACCTGGGTAAGAAACTTTAATCCCTTCTCAGCAAATGCACTGTGGCCGACTCAGGCTGGTATTTACGAACCTCTCATGATTTACAACACGCTCACGGGGCAGTTCGTACCTTGGCTCGCCACAAGCTACGAGTGGGAAACACCCGGCAAAGTGCTTACCTTTCACATACGCTCAGGCGTCAAATGGAATGACGGCACCGCATTCACCGTGGAGGACGTCGCCTTCACCTTCGAGCTTTTGAGAACATATCCGGCTCTGGACACAGGGGCAGTTTGGTCTAAGTTGGCGCACTATTCAGTCATCGGCGAGAACCAAATCAGCTTTACACTCAAGCAGATAGACTTCACTACCCTGCCCTTCCTCGCACACCAAATGATCGTTCAGAAAGCACAGTGGTCATCCATTGCCGACCCGGTCAAATTTACGAATGAGACACCGATTGGAACAGGTCCATATACCGAGGTAGAAACCTTTCGCACGCAATTATTTGAACTCGGACGGAACCCCCATTATTGGCAGCAGGACGCCCACCTTGCTAAAAAGCTAAGAATGCCCGCCTACGCTGGCAACGACACCGTCAGCCTTGCCCTCGTGAGTGGGGAAATTGATTGGGCTGGTCATACACTCCCCAGAATTGATCAGACCTACGTTGCGAGAGACCCCAAGCATTTCGGGTATTGGTTTCCTCCTTTTGGAGGCATGGTCTTTTTATTCGCAAACACCACCCGATCCCCATTTGATGATGTCAGAGTGCGCAAAGCCATCAGCCATGCCATCAATCGAGAGCGCCTGGTCAATATTGGAATGAGTGGATACACCCAGCCTGCGCCAGGCTCCGGGTTGAGTCCGACATACGCCAAATGGTACTGCTGCCAAGATCAGCCAGAGGGTCCAACGCGCTTCGATCCCCAAAAGACGATCGAACTATTGAATGCTGCCGGATGTACACAGAATGACGGGGCCTGGTATTGCGATGATAAGCAATTAGACCTAACCCTTGAGGTGGTTAATGGATGGACGGATTGGATTCGGACAGCTCAACTCATTGCATCGGACCTCGGCAAGATCGGTATACAGATTCGAGTTAAGACACTCGACTTTGGTGCGTGGTTCGATCACGTTCAGCGCGGAAGTTTTGACTTGTCAATCGGATGGTCGAATGAAGGGCTAACGCCCTATGAATTCTACCGAGACCTCACCTCGAGCGAGACTCGAAAACCCGTTGGCACAGCGAGCCCCGTCAATTGGCATCGCTACGCTGATTCAACCTTTGATGGACTTCTCGAGGCATTTCCACGAACCCCTGAAGGACCTGAACAAAAGAAAATCGTCAACCAATTACAGCGTGAATTTAGTAGGCAACTACCGGCGATCCCACTCTTTCCAAACCCCTCTTGGGGCACCTATTCCACTCGATACTTTACTGGATTTCCCAATGCTGACGCACCCTATGCGAAACTGTCACCACACGCAAATCCTGAGCGTTTACTCCTCATGACACGGGTAAAACCACGGGGGAATCACCAATGAGCTACCTGTGGCGAAGACTAGCACTGTATTCAGTGGCGGCTTGGACGGTCATATCGCTCAACTTCCTCATTCCGAGGCTCATGCCTGGGGATCCTGCCTCGGCGCTATTTGCACGCTTCAAAGGCAAGCTCAAACCGGAGGCAATGGAAGCCCTGAAACAATCCCTAGGTCTCACGGACGACCCGTTGTGGACGCAGTATATTGACTACTTGAACATGCTGTCACAAGGGGAATTTGGCGTCTCAATCGCCTATCATCCAACACCTGTGGTGGATGTCATGAGCACCGGCTTTATTTGGACCATCGGTCTTAGCGGCGTCGCGGTGATCATGAGCTTCATTGTAGGGACACTGCTCGGCGCGATAGCCGCATGGCGACAAGGGAGTCGATATGACGCAATCGTGCCAGCGGCCGTGGCATTCCTGGGTGCCTTTCCTTACTTTTGGATGGCCATGATCCTACTTTTCCTGTTTGGGCTTCAATTAGAGTGGTTTCCACTAGGCATGGCGTACGGACCCTATGTCGCCCCCGGGTGGAATTTTGATTTTGCCTACGATGTGATTTCACACGCATTTCTTCCCTGCATTACTATCGTCTTCGCGTCTTTGGGCGGCTGGTTATTTGTAATGCGAAACACCATGATCGGTATGATGGGTTCGGAATACGTGTGTTTAGCTCACGCTAAGGGGTTGCCACGTCGCAGAATCCTTCTCGCCTATG
>JBMYRY010000129.1:0-6961 GCA_049602795.1 Bradymonadia bacterium | reverse complement strand
AGGAAGTTGCCGGTGGCAGTGACCCGAATAATGCCTGTGACCCTGATGATTCTGGGGATGACTGTGATTCGGACGGCGATGGGTTAACGAATCAAGAAGAGCGCGATGCTCAGACTGACCTGAATAACCCGGACAGCGATGGGGATGGGCGTACCGATGCTGAGGAAGTTGCCGGTGGCAGTGACCCGAATAATGCCTGTGACCCTGATGATTCTGGAGATGACTGTGATTCGGACGGCGATGGATTAACCAATGCTGAGGAGCGTCTTGCTGGTACAGACCCAAATGATGGAGACTCAGACGATGACGGTGTCCTCGACGGTGATGAGCCTGAGTGGAACGAAGATTCGGATGACGATGGACTTATTAATGCGCTAGATCCCGATAGTGATGATGATGGTCTCTTTGATGGGACAGAACTCGGCTATATCGAGGAGGATGTGGACGAAGATACTGACCAGGAAGCTGGCTATTTCATCCCTGATGCCGATCCCGAATCAGTCACTGATCCCCTGAATGCTGACACTGATAATGGGGGAGTTAATGACGGTGCTGAAGACTTGAACAAGAATGGTCGAGTCGATGAAGGCGAGGATGACCCAAGCATAAGCGGTGATGATACCATGGTTCTGGATACCGATGGTGACGGTATTGCCGATGACGATGACAATTGTCCGTTGATTGCCAATGAGGTTCAGGAAGACCTTGACAATGATGGTTCGGGTGATGCCTGTGACCAAGATGCGGATGGGGACGGCTTCCTTGATGCCACAACCCTTGGTGGCTCTGGCTGCTCTCAAACTCAAACCTCAAGGGAATCTGTACCCTTTCTTGCGTTGGCTTTGCTGTGCATTCTAAGCATGGGTGTTCGCCGAAGAATGAGCCCGATTAACCTCGTCATATGCCTGTTGTTGCTCTGGACAGCATCGGTCAATGCACAGGTGCAAGAGCAACGTGATTTTGGCATTACCCGGTTCGCGCCCACGCTCACAACTCGTGGTGCACTGAATGTGTCCGCGCCAGAACTACCGGAAGCGGTTTGGGGTGCACATTTGTCCGTCAGTTTTGCTGATAAGCCATTATCGATTTACGATGACGGTGATGATTCGTTCTTGGGGGCAATGATCGATACCCGTACGGTGAGTCATGTGGGTGGTTTTTGGCGATCAAACAAGCATTGGTTGTTCGGTGCTCAACTGATAGCTGTGCTGAATCAAACGCGTCCGAATGAAAACGCCGGGGTGGAGGGCACACTCGAGACCCTCGATGCCAACGGACTGGGCGATTTGTCTGTGTATGCGAGGTATCTTTGGCTGACTCAGTCGGCATATGGTCTCAACGTGAGCCTTCAGTTGGGCGTAAGTCTGCCAACAGCTACGAGTGAAGATTACATGGGAGATGCTGGGGTGGGTTTGCATCCGCAGGTGCTGATCGGTCGTAATTTTAGCACCATTCGGGCCTATGCAAATCTGGGTTATCATGTTCGTCCTGAAGCCGTCGCACATTCTTTCGTTGTCGCGGATGAGTTGACCACTCGACTTGGGCTTGCGTGGCGAGATCTCAGCTTCGAAGATTGGCGGTCTCAATTGGAGTTGCAAGCGAGTTTGGCAATGGCGGTGGAGGCGAGTGAGCCCGCTGCCCAAGTGAATCAAAACTACGTTGAGGCAACGACTGGTGCAGGCTGGTGGTTCAACAATGCGTGGAGACTGTCCGCCTATTCCGGTTGGGGCATCATTCGTGGGTATGGAGCGCCTGATTTGCGGGCTGGTCTGATTCTTCACTATGAGCCTCCAGTTGCTAAGGATTCGGATGGAGATGGACTGCTGGATCCAGATGACCAATGTCCAATGAAGCCCGAAGATAAGGATGGTTTTGAAGATGAAAATGGATGTCCTGATCCGGACAACGACCAAGACGCGATTCTCGACGTGAAGGATGCGTGTCCTTTAGACCCTGAAGATAAGGATGGTTTTGAAGATGAAAATGGTTGTCCTGACCCGGACAACGACAAAGACGGGATCTTGGATGTTAAGGATGCATGTCCAATGCAGCCCGAAGACAAGGACGGGTTTGAAGACGAAAATGGATGTCCTGATCCGGACAATGATCAAGATACGGTTCTCGATGTTGATGATAAATGTCCAATGAAGTCCGGACTACGCAATTTTGGCGGGTGTCCACCCCCACCTACAAAGAAAGTGGTTGTTAAAGATGACAAGATCGAGTTGCTTGAAAAGGTCTATTTTGTTCAGTCCAAAGCAAGCCTGCTGAAGCGTTCTCATGAGGTCTTATTGGAAGTTGCATCGATTTTAAAGGCGTACCCCAAAGTTGAGGTGCTCATAGAAGGGCACACTGATAGCGTGGGCAGTGATGCCTCAAACTTGAGGCTCTCAGATGCTCGAGCGAACACGGTTCGTAGCTTCATCATCGCTCAAGGTGTTGAAGCAAACCGGCTATCCGCACAGGGCTTTGGTGAATCCCGTCCAGTGGACACGAATAAAACCCGACAGGGACGCGCAAATAATCGTCGTGTTGAGTTCAAAATTAAAGAAGCATCCAGTAGTCTGAAACAGAAGGATATGGAAGCAACTGAAGAAACCATGGAAGTAGATAAACCATGAAAAAATTCATTGATACTCGGCTTGTCTCAGGACTCATTCTTCTCGTATGCCTTGGATGTGGCGGAGCCGACTCCACGGATGATTTGACTGTTGATCTAGGTATGTCTACAGGCATGGACCAAGGGATGGTGGCAGCCGATGGGTCAATGGATGGGATGAGCCCAAATGATCAAGAGATTCAGCAGAGTGATTTCGGTTTGCCAGATGATTGTGCTGCAGGTCTGCCCTGGGTAGAGGTACCAATCCGATTTCACTTGTTGAGGAGTGAAATCCTTAATTTGAATGCAACATTCTCTGAGAGCGACATTTCGACCTTGGTCGCCGATGCTCAGCAATTGTGGGATCAGGCGTGTATTCGGCTTGTCGTTGAGACAGTCATTGAGAACCCATTAACAGCGATGCAAGAAATGGACTACAATCAGCGAAAGGATGAGGTGGAAGCATCAGAATTTCGTCAACTTATGCTCAACGCGATGCCACGAAATAACCTTCTTCGTCCTGGGTGGAATGTAATGGTTTTCCGAGCTTTTGAGCGATTTAGTTCAGGCGTTTATTTCTCGGAAATTCCTAGTGTGCTTTTTGCTGAACGTTTGCCGGCTGCCGCAGGTAGTACACCCAATCCAGCTATCATTCTCGCTCACGAGATTGGACATGCCTTGTCTTTACGGCATTATGAGGGAGTTGATGTTGCTCAAAATTTAATGAATGTCGATATTATGCAAAACCAAATGACTGGCATTCATCTCACGCCAGGCCAAATCGAACAAGCGAGGGCAAGTGCTCAGAGTGGTGACACCTTTCTAGAGTAAGGGGCAAGTTGGGTCACCGTGTCAGTTCAAGCGCATATAAATTTTCTACAAGGGTTTGTGTGGCGGTCAGTTGGGTATGTTTTTGTTCAAGCTGCCTTTTGAACCCTTGGCGTTCGTAGAATTTCTCCGCTCTTTCATTTTGGTCGAGCACCCACGCTGTCACCCGGCTACAGCCGCGGTGAACGAATCGTTCTAAAGTGCCTTGCCACAATTTAAAGCCGAGTGATTTACCCCATGCATTCGGAAGGAGGTAGAGCGCGTTCAATTCACCGGTGATCGGTGCTGCCAAAGACGCTGGATCTAGGACGGTCCTGCAACTCCAGCCTGAGACCTGATTGTTTATAACGGCAACGAGATGTTGGGTCTGGCTTGTCCCAGATAACTGGGTCTTAAATTGCGCCACGTTGTGCTCAACACTGAGGTTTTCAAGGTATGTCTGCTCGATGAGACCTGAATATGCTCTACGCCAGCTCATAACTCGTAAATTTCCAAGCGCCTCTGCATCCTCGAGGATCGCTGGTCGAATTCGAATCGTATCATTGGGTGACTTAACCATCTCGGTGACCTGACGCCTTGATTGAACTAATAGGAGTTTAACCACCATCTCAATTCAAGATAAATATATAACGTGGGCGCCTCCAAGATAGAGCCAGTATTTCTTCGTCTTTGTTTGCGTTTACGCTGGTCATCAATGAGTCATTCCAGTGCTCACTGCATGGGAAAATTATCTGTGCCTGCGTTGCACACGCGGACCTTTGATAATGGTTGGCTATGGTTTGGTATTATCAGCCCACAAATGTGCGTGAGATTCTGGTGTAATTGTCGTCATCTCTCCGTCATTGGAAACGTCTCAGTTGTTTATCTTTTAGAACGGAAAGGTCAGGGTCATCGCGCATGCTAGTCTTTCCAAAACGTCGAACTTACAGGAAGAATCTTATGAAGAACTTAGTTACAATCAAAGGTGGTGTTTCGAGCACGTACTTTGGACAGGCCAGTATGTGGGTCCTTGCTTTGGTATTTATTTTCGGATGCGCTGACGACAACGGTACTCGCGGCGGCTCTTCACCGCCGCAGGACGATTCAAATCCTGGCACGATGACAGGAGGAGAAAACACCCAAAATATACCGTTAAATCAGCCGCCGCCGGCATCTCTTATTGACGAGATGTCGGTGGATATCTCGCCATTAGCAGCCACGCCTCTCTATGAGCAACAAAGATGGATTACGACTCGAGGGTACTTCCAGGCTGGCGATATCCTTGTCAACGAATTTACGGCTGGTTGTGGAGGCGATTGTCCAGATGGGTTGAGCGATGGGGATGTTGGTCTTGATAGCTGGCGGGTAGTACTCGATTCCTCTGGGAAATTGGCAGGCGTTGAGGCCTTAGACAGGATCGTCCTGGGTAATATCTATGATGATGCATTTGATTCCATTGTAGAAGAGTCACCCGCCTTAATTTTTCGAGACGGTGTGATTCTAAGGAATTCTGCTGTCACATCTCCAAGAGCGTTCGAAGAGGGACCGCGTGGTGTGCACTTGATTGAGTTTGATGCCGACAGCGGTCTCTTTGGTAATGTTAGCGATGGGATTACCGAAAGCGCATCCATTCTTGAACCTCTGTATCTCAAAGGGCAGGAGGTTGCGCCTCCACCCGACCCTCTCTTAGGCAGCTTTCCAGACTATGTCACCCAACCATTGATTCAATCCATTATCGATGGACCAAATGCCATTGGCACCGCCCGCTTTGTCTCAGCATTTGCTAGCCCGGAAATGGGGGCATTGGCTTTGTCTGGAGACTTCTCTGAGGCAGAACGTGAATACTGGACGAACCATGGACATCGCCTTTTGACTTACTTTGCTGAGCCAGGTTCTCCCGTTCTGCTTTACAATTCGCATACGGCTGATACACCCACGACCTGGAGTGAGATCAGTGGGCGATTAGCGCAACATGTCGTATCGGACAATCCGGGGGCATTTTGGATAGATCGGCCAGCCAAGGCACATCGGAAACGACGGCATTTGTTGCATACAATTGCGCCGATTACCGGACAATGGAAGGATTATCCGACCGCCATCGTCGTTGACCAGTCGACTCAAGAACTTCAGCTTCAATCGTTTACGTCCACCCGCGAGACGGCTGTATCGACCTATTTCGACAATGTCCTAACGTCGAATCTGCTTTCATCTGAACTATCGGATATGAATGTTCAACAGTTCACTGAATACTCAGTTACACAGATCGATGCCCATAGGCATGTGGTCGAACCGATCTCTACTATGGTCAACTCTGTATTGGATACCGATATTGACAACATATTAGCAGATGCGCTCGATGAAACAGTGGTCGACAGGTCTTCTTCTGTAGTGATGAGTGATTGGTTGATTCAGCGGTTTGTGACCGGTGTACATCATAGGCTTGCGGCTCATTCATCGAGTACTGCGAGAGAGTTTCAACGCGCGCTGGCAGTCCAATTGATTGGTTTACTTTTTCAAGGCGACGACTACAGTCGTACAGCACTCATTGAGCGTGTTGAGTCGGGATTGGCTCAGGAAGTGGCAGATTTGTCAGAAAATGAGGAAAGAGAACGACTGGCTCGCCGCGTCATTCGTCCATTTTCAGATTTCAATGATGAGATGCTGCGACCACTTGGCGAGTTCATTGACGATCTTGTTGACGACCCCGTTACTGAGACGATGGGTGAGATTGTTGGCACAGCAAACCAGGTAATGAACTTAATCCCCATGGTGACTAATGGGTTGATACCTGCCCCAAGTTGCGGGTTCTTACCTGAGAACGCATCCGAGTTTGCGCGAGGAGTTTTCGGCGTTGACGGCGCTAATTTGGATGAGTCCAATATGGTATTCATTGAAGCGCTCAAGCTCGTTGAGTTCGAGTCTAACCTCAATTATTCCTTTGAACGTCGCCTTTCGGATTTGCTGAGCTCAGCCCGACAATTGGACGAACGCCTTGCGCGGGTCCTAGTTGACGTGCTTATGGAGGTTTTGACAACAACTCAGCAAAAAGGGTCCGATTTTTCCATTGTGGATGACTATGCAAGCCGTCTCGACTTCAATGCACTCATCGAAAGTCTCGCGGGTCAGTGGTTGACTCGAATGATCGACCTGAATGCGCCCGACCTCAAGTCCTTGACGGTGGCTGACTTATCTCAGTCCCTGGATCACTCTGACCCTTTAACGATGCGTGATGTGTTGAGTAATCATCCTGAGTTCAATCACTTGCTCGGGGTGTCAATCGCAGGGTCTATGAGTGCAATGTGGGACGAATCAGATGCGGGCGAGTTACTATTGAGAAAGCTGCTGAAAGCCCGGCCCTTAATTGTTGACGGTGTTCATCGGGGCATTTCGATCAAACGTCTCATTACTCGGCGTGTTTCGCTTCATCCCGCTTACATTCGAGAAATATCGTCGTTCTTGGAGACGGAACTCGCACCCTATCTTGCTGGCTGGACGTTAAATGCCGGAATTGACCTTGCGCTGTCTGATGCACTGAAAGCAGACCGAGGCGATTGT
>JBMYRY010000128.1:0-6965 GCA_049602795.1 Bradymonadia bacterium | reverse complement strand
CGTCGCCCGCCTAGAAGAAGGCATATCATTGTGAAGTAGATGCCCGGTGCAAATGGAACGTCTCGGACAGTAATGCACCCGGAGGATACCACGGCGATCTTTTCGATGACACTGCCTGCCTCTTCACAGGCAGCACCTATACCATCCCCGTCTTCGTCTAATTGTTTCGGATTGCTTACCTCAGGACAGTTGTCGTCAGCATTAGCTAAGCCATCACCATCGATGTCGTCATCACATACATCAGGCACACCGTCCTCATCTTGATCTCCGGAGTCATCCGACACAATGAGTGGGCATGAATCTTCATTGTCGGGGATCATATCATTATCATCATCGTCATCACACGCGTCACCTAATCCATCTCGATCAGTATCTACCTGTTCAAAATTCGGGACCAACGGACAGTTATCTTGTCGGTCGAAACGCTCATCACCATCAACATCATCCTCGCAGGCATCCCCCTGTCCATCCGAGTCTAGGTCTAACTGATTCTGATTGAAGGCGTCGGGACAATTATCTTCGGAATTCAACACTCCGTCGCCATCACGGTCTTCATCACAGACATCGCCCACGCCATCCTCATCGGAATCTGTCTGCTGAGTATTTGCTACTGATGGACAATTATCTTGGCTGCCATCTAGGTCAGGACCTGTATACAGTCCATCAACATCGCCCGTCTCAGGCATCGCCTGCCAATATTCATCAATCTTACCGTCTCGATCGTTGTCCGCAAGGTCTGTGCCTGGATCGCACCCCATTTCACATTCCCCGGACTCATCAACCGTACCATCTCGATCATTATCTCGCATGTCATCTACGTATGGGCAGATGCCATCTCTACCGCAATCAAGCACCCCATCCTCATCGCGGTCAGGATCGCAAGCGTCGCCAAGTCCATCCCCATCACCATCATTCTGCATCGGGTTCCAAATTGTCGAACAATTATCGGACTCGTCTTCGAGTCCATCGTTGTCATCGTCTTCATCGCACTGATTACCGGCGCCGTCCCCATCAACGTCTGATTGGAGAGGGTTACTGACCCGAGGACAATTATCGCTAATGTTTGGTGTCGCATCTCCGTCTACGTCGAGATCACATTCGTCGCCTTCACCATCGTCATCTAAATCAAGCTGCCCTGGATTGATGAGCCGTTCGCAATTGTCTATGCCATCGGGTACCCCATCCCCGTCACTATCGTCACATGCATCCCCTAAGCCGTCACCATCGCTATCTACTTGACCGGGGTTGAACACATTTGGACAGTTGTCCTCCATGTCCCCATCAACGACTTGATGCAGGTCACGGACAGGCCCACCTTCACCCGATTCGTCCACACGTCCATCTTGGTCGTTATCCTGGAGATCCGTGGCTGCGATGCATCCAGACGCACATTCATTACGTTCATCGATGACACCATCTCGATTATTATCTCGAGCGTCCTTCGTTCGTGCGCATACCCCGTCAAAGCCACAATCTAATACCCCGTCATTATCACGGTCAGCATCACACGCGTCACCAAGACCATCTTCATCGAGATCCAACTGCTGGGGATTATAAACTTTGATGCAATTGTCCCCGTCCGCCACTGGAGCCGTTTCAGCAAAAATGCCATGAATCAATTCATTGAATTCATCGACAACGCCATCTGAATCATTATCAAATCGGTCTTTGAGAGAAGAGCAGACAACATCTGCGCCATCACATTCACCGATCCCGCCCGCACGGCGCTCATCGATGTCACCATCCATATCATTATCGAGTCCGTCAGATGAGGGTGAACATCGAAGCGAAGGTCCGCAGTCTTCAACGCCATCACCATCTCGATCCGAATCACAAAGGTCGCCAACCCCATCGCCGTCCACGTCGTCCTGAAAGCGAATCACTTGATTGACATTCAATCGCCCTTCGTCATGCGTGTCAGGGCAGAGGTCCACGTCATTATCGAGACCATCCCCATCACGATCATCATCACAGGCATCACCCAAGCCATCGGCATCGTAATCAGCTTGATTCGAATTTGGCGTGTTCTGGCAATTATCGCGCCTATCAAAGATACCATCAGCATCAGCATCCTCAACGGGACACCCAGCGTCCACACACCCATCGTATAGACCGCTAAAGTCAATAAACTCACCGTTATTTTCGGGCTGACCATCCTCGTCAACATCTGGCTCAATGACGCAAATAAGTGCACACCCATCCGCTACATCAAGATTCCCATCATCGCAGAGTTCACCGGCAGCATCGTCTACGACTCCATCTCCACAAAGCCCCACTTCACCGCTCTGTCCAAATTGGGCCTGCCAAACCCCTGGGCTTCCACCTAGACTTAACGGCACGTTACTCTGTCTACATACATCAGCTACGCGATCGCCCCCCGAGCCAGGTAAATTAAACCCTTCTCCATTGCTCTGACCACCTAATCGAGCAATTGGTGTCCGAATCGCTGCAGAACCGGCATTGGAGAGCCCGCAACTCTCAAAGCGGTACTCAATTGTCCCCCAGGGCTGTTCAGCCTTGAATACCAACTGAACCAGAGTACGGTCACCGCCATCCGTAAAACGCCAAGTGATTCGGACTTCATCCGCGAGTGCATTGCTCAACCACATTTCGGAGGTCACATTGGCTGAACTCGGCAATGCCCAAACACTCCATATGTGCCCCTGCTCAGTCGTCCATGGAAAACGAGCATCACGATACTGAAGTGAAGTCTCAACATTGATATTTTGCACAATCCCGTTGGATTGAACCCGAAACTGCTCATCGCCCCAATCTTCAAGAAAACCAGGCGCAGACAAATCTATGATACTGCCATCGGGGATAACCTCACCAAATGCGGCATCTCCAGCCACTCCGTCTAAACGCAAAACCTGGGCGTTTGCTGAGCCCAGAGCGCCCAAGAAAAACAGCACAACAAGCAATTCTATTCGCTTCATCGTCCACTTCATCTCAGCGTGCCTTCTCCCAACTCTTCATCTTTAAGAATCTGTACAAATCTTTAGCCTCTCTGTCATCAGGATCAATGGCAAGACCTTTTTCAAGTGCCTCCACCGCCTGTGCCTGACGTCGCAACTTTAACAGTAAATCCGCACGCTTGAAATGACCACTCACATTCCGTGGATTCTCTTCTACGATCCGAGTCACACAGTCCAGAGCCTGCTGCAGCAGTTGCTTAGCCTCAAATGCGCCGCACCGCAACATCATGTTTTCGGGCTCATTAGCCAAAAAGACCGGCAATCGCTCAAGAAGCCCGGTAATCAATGCCGGTTTCTCAGAAAGAAAACGGCTCTTCATCTCGGCAAAAATTCGTCTCGGCTCCCCTCCCTTGTCCAAGGGGATCGGTGTGCCATAAAAAACCGGATCTGATAACGCATCAAGATATGCTTGGAAACTCGCCTCGGTAGCCCCCACGGACCCCAGGGTGCGCCCAGCAAAAACATCAATGCGAGGACCATCACTCTCCAACTGAGGCGCAAATCGCCGAATTACTCGGACCAGTTTTTCGGTCACGGTCCGATTTGAAAAGCCATAGGACATCCATAGACCAACAAGGTTGAAAGCGACCGTCCGTCTAAACCCGATTTGCCTGTGAATGGGTATGGTTGAAACCAAGCGATCAAAATGTGCCCCAGCTTCAGGTTGGACATCGCTCAACAACAAGAGCAGCCCCCCTCCGGCGGCCTTGACTTCAAACGGAGATGCCACACTCAATGTTCCTAAATCATTGAGTTCCTGAGTCGTTAACTGGCGCACACCGGGAACAAGGAGTAGCTTCCCAATTGATGTGAGACTCCGTATACGTTTGGGTACTGGCCAGTCCAGTGTCTTCGCAAACAATGACAATGCCGGTCCAAGCCTCTTGTCGGCCCGCAAATACCCCATTTCGAGTTCAAAGGCTTCCAGTCTCTGTAGGTCGGCAAGACGTTTGTCTGTGGGTCGTACCTTTCCGTAAATGCTCGACAAAGCCTCTACTCGCTCTAAGTCGGTGTTCCAAGAGTGGCAACTTTGACATGCAGCCCCCGCAAGTGCTCGACCACTCCGCCACTCCACCGGTCTCGAAATCCGGTGATCAGACCGAGCATATGTTACCTCAGCGCCCACGCCCGGATGCTGAAGATAGGGCATGTGACATTGAACACAGCGCACATCCGATGGATGCTTACCGTGTAACTTCGGGAGCACGCTTACACCGACATGACAGCCGGTGCATTGACGATCATCCTCCCAATTGGATAGCGGACGCCCCAGAACGTCCTGATATTTAAGTCCATGAGGCGTATGACAGTCCGTACAGACCATCGCCCCTTGTGCATAGCAAGGACTAGACAAGTGTCCTTCTTGGTAGGCAAACTCTCGCACACGACCATGCTCATCTAGTGACGAGAACTGCGGGTCCATCATATGCGTGTGAGAAAAGTGTGCATTGAAGTCCTGTCCTGATTGGTATCCTGGTCCGGTAACAGACTTCGTGGCATGACAACGAAAACACAAATCAAGGCTGTCTTGCGCCTCTAGCCCCTTTAGGGTCTGCATGGTACCGCCAGCAGAATTAGTCTTCTTTGCATTTACATGTGCTCTCGCAGGACCGTGACACGATTCACAATCAATCGTGAGACTCTTCCACCGCGTTACAAAGTCACCGCGCATGCCTTGCCACGTCACCTCTATCTGAGACGCATGGCAATTTTGGCAGTTAGGACCACCGGTAATGCCGAGACCACGCCAAGGTGGCCACTCGCAATCCCTCAGGCTCAACTCTTTATCGATTTGCTCCCAGCCTTGCCCGCGCTTAGCTTGACAGAACCACTTCTGATCGGTGACCGAATAATCAAAAGGAAGCATGAGTACTCTCCCATCTGATGCGCGATTCAAAAAGACCTGCGTGCCTCCCCCTTTCATTAGTCCTCGACCCACAACGCCGACCACGTCCATCGTTATCGATGCAGCGTTCTCCTCTTTCACTTCGAAAAAATATCGCTTCCCACTCTTTCGTGGAATAACGACCGCATCAGCAAATGTCATCGGCGTGCCATCAAACGGGGCGACGATAGTTGTCGAGTTTGGCATGCCCCCAGCCAAACCATGCGTTGATTTCGACCATTCATTGTAAATGTCGCGGTGGCATGATTTGCATGCATTCGCCCCAGCGAATTCTTCCAGCTTGTAGGCCGTTTGAACACTAGCCGAAGTCGTTCGGATGTTCCGATACGGCGTAAGGGTTTTGAGACGTTCGGAAGGCGGATCGCTCAACACTTTAACCGCTGGGCGTCGAGCATCAACGGGGGTCTCTTGCCCTGTATCCAATGGTTCAGATCTTTGACGTTGCCTCTGAGCTGGTTGCTCAAGTTGGCTGCTGGAAAGCCCCTCTGCAGATTGACCGATGGACTGTTCGGTATCTCGACTGCTACATGCAATACAAACCAACACAAAGCCAAGCACATACTTCATCGTGGATCATCCTCAGACCAAGCGGGTGATTCGCATTGACAAAGTCTCCTCAAATGCCCCACCACGGACCGCAGTTCCCCGATTGTCAAAAGCCCACCAAACCCTGGCATGAGGCTGGATTTTCCTAGCACCCATCCGCCATGTGCAAGTCCCATCAACAATCGCTCATCCGTGGACTTCGCCAACGCTACAGACCCAGAATGCACCATGGGTGGAACGTTCAAAAACTGGGCATTAAAGCCATCTCCCTTACCCGAAAAACCATGACATTGTGCACAGTGCATTTCATAAATAAGTGCGCCTTCGGTTGTCGCCTTCTCGGTCGTAAATGCTGTGTCTAACTGAGCCCATGGAATGTACTGAGTGTTTTTTGCGGGGGTTCTCATTTGGGACAAAAAGCTCACGAGTGCCTCAAGTCTGTCGACATCATCTTTCCATTGCCAAGTGGGCATCACTGACGACGGGTTGTAATGTTGCGCATTGACCAACACTTTTCTGATACTTGCCGGTCTCAACCGTCTACCCACATCATCCAATTGCGGTGCAGACCGTCCTCCCTGCCCCTCAATAGAATGGCATCCAAGACACCCGTATCGTCCCCGCACTAGCCTCTCAACAGCCTGCGCATGTTCTTGCTTTATCGATTTAGCCGGCAGAGGCGGTACTGATTTCCCCAGTCTCCTGAGCTGGTTCAACAACGTCTTGCTTTCGGCGGATGACAGGTTAAAGACTGGGTGTCTCAAGCCATCGCCGGGGTGTATACCGGACCGGCGCACAGCGGTCGGTTTTTGTAAAAAAGAAGTCAGCCAATCTGGTTGGAGATATCCCCAGACTTGTCGAAGGTCAAGGTATCGCTTTGCCTTCTTTGCCCCTCCATGGCACGCGCCGCATTGCTTGTGCACGATATTTTCGTAAAAACCAGTGCCCGATCTCGGGCTGCCCTTCGGCATCCCGTAATCATAGCGTTGATGCTGAAAGATACGGACCGCTTCAGCCGACAGCCTCTCCCCCCGATATTCGCACTCATGCTGACCCGCATTTAAATCTTTGAGTAGGGATTCCAGGTATGTGGTCGTGAACCGTCCAAGATGCTCAAAAAGCGCCCCGCCGTCCGGACCGTGGCACTGAGTGCAGCCGAGGTCTTTCGCCTTTGACAAAAAGTTATCAGGCACGGTGTTCGATTCTGTGCCTCGTGGGTCACCAAGTTCGCTCGGATCATAGATTCGCGACACCAAAGAGAGTGCTTCGGTTTGATTCATAGGCAATTGGTGTGGTGTTGCGAGGTGTGCATCAGCGCCACGTTTACTGATCAGGTGAGTAAGATATCCAGGTCGAAAGCGCGCCCTAACCTCCTCCAACGTCAGCGACCTGTCCGCCTTACTGTCTTTATACTCATCCCCAAGGTGGCATCCATAGCACCCCTTTTCTTTCAACCCAAGCGCCCATGCAGGGGATGCCACCAACATCAGCGTCAAACACACCACCACCAATCGCTCGGTTGCGCAACAGTGCCAGCC
>JBMYRY010000127.1:0-6977 GCA_049602795.1 Bradymonadia bacterium | reverse complement strand
TCCGGGTTTTCAAACCCCCAAAGGACTTTGGGATGTCCTCAATAAAATGCTCCAACCCGAACCCCTGGATCGGTTCCTGTGTGCAGCCGAAGCACGTGCCGCGTTTCAAACGCTTAACGAACAGCCATTGGAAATCATTACACCTGCTCTTGATGGGCTTGACCAGCCTCAGGATTTTCTTCGCCGAGAACAAATGACCGATAATGAAGTGTCGTTGCGCAATCGGCATAAGCAATCTTTGCTCAACTCCAACTTTACGGTTGCGCTGGACCGAGCTGCGCCGAAGCCACCATTGAGAACGACAACATTGGTTGGGCGAGACCAATTGCTTATCGAATTGTCCAAAGCACTCGGTCGATGGGCGGCAAATCCGGGTCCTGGTGCGTTGGTGATTTCTGGCGAGAAGGGCTCGGGCAAGAGCAGGATTCTTCGTGAAATTGTGGGTCCATTCATTGCTCAGGGCGAGTTGGATGGTCATCATCACAGATGGAGCTATGGTTCAAGTCTACGAGAGATTGCGCTCTCAATCACCGGAGGTCTCGGATTAGTTGACGATACCCTGGAGGAACATGTTGAGTGGTGGTTGCAAGGTCACGGCTATTCGCCAAGTGACTATCGCGATCTCTTGGAGTGGCTGACCGCCGAGGACTCCACATTGGCTGCCGATGGTGAACAAGGCATTATGGGGACTTTCTTGGGCGGATGTTGCAATCGAAAACCGTTCATTTTGTCCATTGACAGCGTAGAGATCTTCGACCAAGACATGATTGGTCTGGTAGCTGCGATTCGGCAGTGCAAACTCTCGGTGATTGTTTTGTTCACTGCTGAGAACATCAAGTGGGAGGCGAGTTGCGAACTTCCTGACTGGTTTGAAACTGCACATCGGAAACTTGAACCGCTAAGTGCTGAACAATTAGGTCGAATCCTGGATGGGCTCTTGCGCGCCCCCTCTGGTTTACGAGATGAACTGATCGATTATGCCGACGGTAATCCAGAGCGATTACTCGAAGGTGTACATGCTGCTCGTCGTGGTGGACGAGTCTTGCCATCCTGGCCTCTTTGGCTTGAGGCGCCTGAGGGATGGGAACCAGTTGATGAAGAAGACGATGAAGAAGGCTTAAACTCAATGGAGATGTCGGTCTTAGCCTCGCCGGATTTCGACAATTGACCATGAGTGAGGAACTCTAACTCCAATGAAAGAGATACAGACGGGTCAGATTAGAATCTTCACGTTTAAAGAAGGTTTATTGTCATCAGTAGCCCACGATTTGGAATTGGCGTTAACCGATTTTTCCGTACAGTTTAATGGCGGTGACGTGAGCGCAGTATTCAATTTGTTGTCGATATCGGTCCTTGGAGCAGTTGTTGACGGCCGATTGTCACCAAATACATTGAGCAAGTCTGACCGACAAAAGATAGAACGCACAATGAATCGAGAGGTCTTGTACACTGCTCGTCACCCTAAGGCAGAATTGTCGGGGGAGTTGCGAGGCGGTACCTTCCGAGGGACGCTTCGCCTAAATGGGCAGACGGCGAGCGTCGATGGACCGGTCGGAACGGAGAATGCGAGGGCCTCTGGTTATGTGGACATGAAGCCGAGTCAGTGGGGCATCAAGCCGTACAGTGCTTTATTTGGCGCTCTACGTCTCCAAGACCGGGTTCGAGTCGAGTTTTGGATGGACTTGCCACTATGACCGACTTTCCACCACCAATTGATGGCATGTTAAGACCTGCAGGTGCCGGCATTCACGTTGTGTCAACAGGCGTTGAAGAATTACTAGAACTCCAAGAACGAATCTACGGTGTGCAAGGGCGTGATGCTGTCTTAGCGGCTTGGCAAAACGCCTTGGGAAGGGCTGGTAACCGCATTTCGGTGCTCGGTGTACCCTCCGACACTGGGGCAGGCTTTCGTAAAGGGGCAAATCACGGTCCGAACGGTGTGAGAAGTACGTTATTGTCTCGACAGGAAAGCGCCTACCACAACGATGCGGTTGTAGACCTGGGTGATGTTTTTTGCATTCCCCATTTATTGAGCGAAGAGATGCTCAATGTGGCGCAACGCAGACGTTGTCAGCAATCTGTTTATGGGGCGGTCGACGTGCCGGCAGATTGGCCAGTGAGTCCCTTGGGGCTGACGTATGCAGTTTTGAGTGAACGCTATCGTTCATCGCAGACAGAAAATACTGAAAAACCGATCGTTATCGGCGGCGATCACAGTGTTGGGTGGCCTGCGTTTAAGTCAGCGTTCGATCATTGGGAAGCTGGTTGCGGAGAGCGACTAGGGCTCTTGCATTTCGATGCTCACACCGATTTGCTCCCATCTCGACTCGGCGTAGATTATTGTTTTGCGACCTGGGCGTATCACGCAAATGAACTTTTGCAGCGAGATGGCCGCTTGTATCAAGTTGGGATTCGAACGAGTGGACGAACGAAAGCGCATTGGGAGAACACCTTGAACGTTCGCCAACTGTGGGCCGAGCAAGCGAGAGCGACCCCAGCGAAAGCTGCTGCTAAAGATGTAATCGAGCGTTTTGAGTCATTGGGGGTCACAAAGTTGTATATTAGCAACGATATCGATGGTGTCGATCCTTTTTGGGCGTCGGCAACGGGAACGCCGGAACCCGATGGTCTACACCCAGAATGGGTATCAGAGTTGACTCGTCGAGTGGCTGAAGTCTTTCCGTTGGTTGGTGCTGATCTTGTTGAAGTCGCACCAACGCTTGAACCATTAGGCTCCGATGCGCTGATGAGAACCTTAGATACCGCTGCTGATTTCATTGAAGACTTTTTCTCTCTGATGAACGGCTAGGCGCGCTCGCGTCTTTTGTCTAACCAAAGACCACTGCCATACAGCCCCAAGAAAATCAGAAATGCGCCGACTCGAGCAACCAAAGAATTATTCAAGTTCTCAACCAGTAGGTAGTGCCAACACGCAAACCCGACAACGCATGCGGTTAGCCCCACAAAAGCCGGAATCAGGACCCTCACTTCGCAGTTCCACTGGCCCGTTACCCACCGCATTTGACCAACCTGTACGAGACTGAGTAGGGTGTATCCGAGACCGACCGCTGTTGCTGCACCATTTAAGCCATACAGTGGAACTAGCCACCAGAGGCATATGGCTTGCCCCAAGATGCCTATGCCCACATTCAGTAGCGCCAAACCACTGTATCCGTAAGCTGAAACCACAATGCCTGCAAGGGAGAATGGACTGTTGAATACCCAGAAACTACACAGCACGATTACCGCCGTGACACCGGCTTCAAACCCGTCGCCAAAGAGAGGCATCAGCCAGTGCGCGAAAACGATTACAAATACCAGCACAGGCAGTTGGGTTGCGGTGACGAGGTAGGTTGCGTAGGAATAGCAGGACCGCAAACGTTCAGACGCATTCTTGGAGCCTATCTCCGATGCGATAACAAGCACGATTGGATCGAATGAACGTCGAATCGAACGGATAGCATTCGCAATTTGAACAACCGCTGCGTAAATGCCCAGAAGTCGAAGGTCAAGATATGCTGTAATGAAATATGTATCCATCCGTTGCTGAAACGAATTAGCCATTTCTGCGAGCCACATGGGCAGACTGTAGCGAATGAATGGCGTCGGAGGTAAGGCGAAGCGGAAGAGTGGTCCAGTTCGACCATGTAAACGTCGCCACCACGCAAAGGAAACAAGCGCGGCTAACGCATAACTGGTGACAAATGCAATCGCTAATCCGGCGACCCCCGATGTGAACGGGGCGAGGAGAAGTGCGAGCCCAACATTGGCAATAGGGAGCAATGTTTCGCGAACCAACACATTGGGCTCCATTCGCTTGAGCCCCATGGTGCTCGCCAGAAAGAGTTCCATCATGACCATCGGAATCAATGCACAAGACATGAGACGTAATGCCTGTGTTGCTTCAGGCGTCTCTCCCCAAGTCGCAAAGGATGGGGCGAGGACGCCAGCGATTAAAGCAGTCAGACAGAGGGCAATCAACGTATTGATTGTGAATGACTCTGCAAAACCGGTCAGTGCGTTGTCTTTATCTTGTTGTGGTGTCCACCAGAGAATCCCTTTATCAAAGCCGAGTAGTGCGATGCGGCACACGAACAGCAACACAGCTTGAGCGAAGGTGAATAAACCAAAGGCATCTGCGCCGTAGGTGCGAATGACAAGGACCAATAATACGGGCACCGCAAGCTTTGGTAGGTATCCCAATCCATTTACAATGACGCCCCGTCGGAGTTCTGAACGATCATCACTAGCGGCACTCTGATCAGTTGTCGCCTGTTTTGGCACCTCTTGCATGTTGACTCGATCTTTTCCTGAACTCTGCTTCAACACTACTTGCTTGAACCTAAAGGTCAATGCATTTCCTGGACTGAGCCCCAGTCCAGGGCTTACGAGAGACAGACACGAATATGCCAATTTATCATTGTGACCTGGTGATGAGTTGTGTGTTGCATTTGGTGGATTTGTGTTCTTGCCCGATAGCGGTACTTAGGTCTTAGAACAAAGAGTCAACTTGGGGCGCAATCTTTAATGCCTACCACAGCCCGCCGTGTCGGAACAGCATTGGTGATGATCTTCGCATGTTAGATTGATATGATCGGTACAGATATGACGAATGCGGATGGGTAAGCCAACGTGACCGAGACCCCTGATATAACGCTCTATACCGCGGCGACGCCTAATGGTTGGAAAATTTCCATCGCGTTGGAAGAGTTAGGCGTTTCCTATCGAGTATGCAATGTTGAGTTGTTCAAAGGTGAGCAAAAGCTTCCGGCGTTTCTCTCACTCAATCCCAATGGGCGGATTCCCGTCATTATTGACCATACCCGAGGCGATTTAGTGTTGTTTGAATCTGGTGCAATCCTTTGGTACCTCGCCGAGAAATACGGCGCCCTGATCCCTGAAGATGTGGCGTGTCGCGCGCAATGTCATCAGTGGTTGATGTTTCAAATGTCGGGTGTGGGACCAATGATGGGACAACTGAATGTTTTTAGACACTATTTTCCAGTTAAATTGCCTGAAGCGATAGAGCGCTATCATACTGAAACGGAGCGCTTATTCGGCGTGTTAAATGATGTGCTGAAGTCACGAGAGTTCTTGGTTGATGAACATAGTGTCGCCGACATCGCTGTTTGGTCTTGGGTCTACACACATCGATGGAGCGGTATTTCGTTAGAACAGTTCCCCGCATTGATGGCGTGGAAGAGGCGGTTGCGCGCGCGGCCCGCTTATCAACGAGGTGTGGCTGTGCCGATGCCAATTGGCAGAGTACTCGATGCGGATGGCAAGGTGCCTGACGCGTATGTAAAGGCTGCTGGCACGCTTGTCGAAACGAAGAACAATAAGGATTCAACGGCTTAAGTGAAGTGTTTGTGGATTTCGACTGGGAGTTGGAATGAACCATCATCATGGGGCGGGAAATCAACGACTGCGACCACCGCTTCTCTCAACAATGGTCCGTAAATATGTGGAAACTTAACGCCTTCATTTTCACAGTCTTCATATCGGATGGGAACATCAACATTCGATGTATCAATGATCAGTAATTTTAGACCCGTCTGCCCATGGAAACGGTCATGTGCAGGGATGAGTACCGTATCGATCGTTGAACAATGGATAAATCCCTCTAAGGCAAGTGAGGTAGGCGCGTATGTCTTTCCGACCTCGGACCAATCTTGGGCGTCGATTATGTGGAGTAAAAACCTCAAGATTGATGAACCGATGTGTGTGTATCAAGTGTTTGCTTCAAGGATTCATCGGCTCGTTTGATTGCAAGAGAGGCTCGGCCAAGCGAGGAGAGGCATTCCGACCAATGCTCGTCTACGAGGGTTGACCACGCCCGGTTGATGTTACGTTCGCCAGATGAGAATGGACTGAACATCTCTGCAAAGGCTGTAAGCCCAATCTGCTGCTGAATCAGGTTTCGCGATGCAACAAGTGGCTCAAAATGTGAAAGCTGTAGGTTCTCAATTCGTGCCTTAAGCGCGTTGGCATCCGCTCGAGTGGGTCCTTGGATATCGCGAGCCTCTGCACTCAAGGTACTAACTCTCTCATGTAGGTCGTGAAGCATGTTCGAGATCGCGCGGATATCGAGTGGTTGACCATCGGAGTTATCTACGGCTTGTTGATGACCGTCCCGGGTGCGTCGTGTGAGGACTGCGCCGCAAATGATTAGGGCGATGCCGGCAAGAAAGATGAGCCCTGAGCTAGCAAGCCACTCCGTCAGACGAGTTGTCGGAGAGGGTAATGTTTGGGACAGTGTCTTCAACTCGAAGGTAATGGCGAGTTTTTCTCCTCTTAACCAAGCTTGACGAGTTTCCTCTAATTTGTCCGCATGAGGACCGCTTATCTTTGTCAGCGCGTTGATGAATTCGTTTGCTTTCATTTCCCGAGCATTGATTGTCATGGCTTTCGCCAGGGAAAGTTTTGGGAGGCTGTCCGAAGAAATTGGCTTGAGACTTTCCTGTGTTCTCATGTCGTTGTATCGGTTGAAGGCATTCTTAGCTTCAGCCCTCGCAGCGGCGGTGTTTAGCTGTGTCTGAAGATACGTGTACATGCTGTCACTTTGACGCGCCCCGTAGGCAGCACAAAGTGCGACGCCTATGGTGAGAAAAAGTAGACCGCCTAGCTTACTCTGCAACAATTGCATTGTCGTCCCCCTTTTATGCCGATAGACCCATGATCATTGCAGCCACCAAATTCGTTACGGCTTCGCCAATAATGAAGCCAGCAGCTAAGGGCACGAGTGTCGACCCCATCCAAGCTTGCCCTTTCCGTTTGACCAGCCAAATGGAGAGTAGACAGCCAATGCCATAAGTGAGTGTGATGGAGAATGGCAAGTACATGGCCAATCCAATCAGAACGCCGAGACCGGCGATAGGAAAGAATCCTAACCCCAACCCAATAGCGGCGCCGGCTGTATATTTGTCAACGGGCGCAGCGCCTTGACCTAGGCTCTTTATCACTTCGGCTAATGCTGC
>JBMYRY010000126.1:0-7019 GCA_049602795.1 Bradymonadia bacterium | reverse complement strand
ATATTTCACCCTCTTTGGCAGTCCGTCTGAGGGGCTTACTCTGGTGGTAGACGGCGTCTCGGTGGCTGACAATCTTCCCTTTGGATTGATTCGTCTTAGCGAGATGACATTTGGTTCGACGGGAGGCGAACTTGCGATTGATGAAGTGTATTTAGGACTGTATGAGACGTCGTTGGACTGGGCAAAAGTCAGACATGCGTCCATGGCGAATACGTTATTTACGCTTCCAGAGGACTGATTGAAGAGCTGGCACGTTAGGACGGAAACCTTCAATGACAAGCACACCATCGTCAATCACCGCACGGTTTACTCGGGTACCTTCGTCTGCCTGTCTGGGCTCGGGTATTCATGGGTCTCTGGATCAATCTGAACTGCTTTGTCTGGAGTCTCAATGAGTTGTCAGATGCTAGAGATATGGCGTGCCGATGCCGAGTCCCATCCAGATCTAGCGTCTACTCACTCCAATGAGTTGTATGAGGGCAAGTGATGAACTGTAATCCACAGAATATCCTGATAGGTCGACGTCGTGCATCACACTTCTGCCAATTTACCGTGTGTGTCTGCCTATGTTTGCTCGGATGTGTTGTAGAGGTGGTCTCTCCCGGCGAACAGGTATCAGCCTCTATTGGCGTGGGCAGTGACAGTATGGATGGCAAACGTCTCGACGCTAGAACGAGTGACGTACATTTGGATGGGCAGGTGGACAGTGGAGAGGTTAGAGATGTTTCAGATGCTGTTTTGACCATTGCTGCTGATGCTGCAGATGTTGTTGTGACCATGTCTGCTGATGCTATGTCCGCCCGGGATAGTGGCGCGATGGACATGGAAGGTTCACTCGACCTAGGTGGTCCGGAAGATTTTGACCCCAGGGTCTGGTCCCACAGCTTTCGGATACGTGTCACGCCGCCTGAGATCGAATCGGCGGTCGAAAATGTTTTGGTCTATCTCAAAATACCTGTTGGGGACCTGGCTTTAGAGCACTTACTCGACCGCCCGCGACACGAGTTCAGATTCGTGACGACGGAGGGGGCGCAAATTCCCTTCGACATTGTCTCTTGTAATCCAGTCCGTGGCGATAGTGAGCTCAGTGTCATCCTTCGCTTACCACGGGTTTTAACTAGAGAGGAGGCGACGGGGTTGCTTGATGGGGCGCAACATCTATTGATGTATGCGGGCAATCCATCAACCGATGGCACTGCCGAATCGTTCTGGTTGCCCAATGATGTCACGATGCTGCATGCCTGTGGCACGGAGCCATTCGTAAGCACTCTTGATGATGTAACGGGCAACGCGCATCATGGACTGCCCGTCGGTGGCGTTAGTGAGCGTGATAGTCCTGTCTATGAACTCGAAAACGGTCAGTGGGGTCAGGTTGCGCGATTTCACTCGTACAGTCGCTCCTTGCAAGTGCCTACGCTGGAAGTTCTTGGAGATGAAACCCCGTTTTCCCTAAGCTTCACCTTAAAGAGTAATGGCTGGTTATTCCTGACACCCTTGTTTGATGGACGCCCTCTGGGCGAAGAAGCTTTCCGAGTCCATGCGAGGTCAATTCCTGATGAATCTTGCGCTGGATACATTAGTTCATCGCGTGTGTTTTTTCCTCAGCCTACCAACTTTTTTTCTTGTAGCCCCGATCGAAATGAGTCGTATTTTACTGTCTCAGGAAGTCCATCTCAGGGGCTGAGTTTTGTAGTAGATGGAACGCGCGTATTTGAGAATCTGCCCTTTGAACTGATTCGTCTCGGCGAGATGAGCTTTGGTTTTTCAGAGGCTGCGCTCTCGCTTGATGAAGTTTATTTGGGATTGTACGAGACGTCGTTTGATTGGGCAAAAGTTCGACATGCTTCTATGCAGGGCACCTTATTCACGTTCATGGCTATGGATGGCGTTGATTAATTCCAGCGGAAGTCTCGCCGCTCGATGCCTAAAGGACATTCAGTGGATCTCTGTCCGCCGCTGAGATCATGATTGGGCAGTTGACGGTCTTTGATAAGGTGTTTTTCAGAATGGGTAAATAGCCACGCTCGCAATTGGTATGTTCCGTGAGAATGACGGAAATACCTTCCCGCTGGGCCGCTAAGACATCGTGGTGTCTCATTTCGCCCGTCACAATACAGTCGTGACCTTTGGCACCGGAGACCACCGAGGCACCAGCGCCTGGACACACGGCAACGTGCCGGACGAGGGTCTGTTCGGGATCGCTGTCGTGTGCCGTAGCCACCCGCAAATAAGGAAGGCTCAGCGCATCCTTTAAGTGGCTAATGAGGTCTAACAACGTCTGTGCAGAAGTGAGTGAGCCAACTCGACCCATACCGGCATGTTGAATATTGAGGTGGGGTTCAATGATTGACCGTTCGGTCATTTCTCCCACTTGGTCCAAAAGCCAATCGGTCACGCCGCCAGCCACTGAATCAAGCGCAGTGTGAGGGGAATACACGGTGATATTATGTTCGATTGCTTTGAGAATCACGCGATCGGCGGGGGAATGGGTGCGTAGTCGCTTGGCACCACCAAAGAGAATGGGATGGTAGGTGACAATAAAGTTCACATCATGAGCGATCGCTTCATCTAGCACCCGTTCGTTGAGGTCTATGGTGAGTAGGACACCGGTTAGAGGGGCATCCACTGGCGCCGGCTCAATGAGCATGCCCACATTGTCCCATGACCCAGCGAGAATGAGGGGCGCGAGTTGTTCAAGTTGTTCACCAAGTTCTTGCTTGTTCATGGTGTTTTTCCTCTATGTTTTTGGCTGCTAATTATCACAGGCGGCATTGATTTGAAGATTGTCGATGCGGTGATGACTACCAACAACGCCGGTGCCCGCAGACAAGGACAATAAGCCGCCCTTGAATGACAGTCCAGGCACCGTGGTCTCGATGATTGGCGCGTCCTCCTCATCCGTTGCATTCAGCCACACACGAACGCGAATGCCATCGATCTGAATACGAACATGGTGCCAATCGTTATTGTCTAGGTCCAAGAATTCAGCCCAGTAGTTTTCAAAGGGTACGGGGCTTTCTTCTAGCCCACAATAATTATTGGTGTCTGGATTGAATTGGCCCCGTGGGTCTCCATAACCGTTGAAATGAAGCTCGACGTGATTGTTAGGCGATGGATCATTATGCCCACTCGGGCATCCTTCATATGGGGAATTTGGCATGCATGGTCCGCATTCATTTGAGAAGGTGTCGAATTCCACGTGAAAACTATCTGGACGTTCAATTCCATTTTCCACAAGTAGATGGGGCTTCAATAAAAAGTGTTGAAAACGGCTTGCCCATAATGCTGGAAATGTGTCGGGAGAAACTGCCCAAATTGACACCGCAAGACCATCAGCACTCCGGCTTCGGTCCATTTCGCACAGACCGGGCATAGGACACTTACCAGTGCTCAAGTCAAACTCTATGTCGAGTGCATTTGGACGGATTGGGAACCCGGTAAGGACCATGGCCGAAGCCGTTGATTGTCGGTCGCCGGTTAACTCGAGCCACCCGCGATCTACCGTTGCGTGTTCTCCGTAAATGGTCCAGGTGTCTGTGGGAAGTGCTTCATCGAAGGTCTCAAGGTAAGTGCAGTTTAGATTGAAGGTGAGTATCGCCTCGGCAATAATATCGGGAAAAAGTCTCGCGGTGAGTCGTGCCTCGTGTTGCCCCGGTGTGAGTTCGGGAAGCGACAGTTCGAAATAGCCATTTTGATCTGGGATTACGGGGAGTTCGTAGAGTCCGTCGATGGTCACTCTGGTAGAGACAAACTCGGGTGCCACATTCGTTGCGGTTATCCGTCCCGTCAGGATGACTGTCGCGCCTAGGGGTAATGTTGTGCCTTCGCTCGGTGACAGGAATTCCACAGCGAGAGATGGTTCGGGAATGACTGTGGCGTCGACGCACGCGTCGCATGTGACGACATCTGCATCAATGGATACGAGTTGCGCGTCGTCAACAGCGGCGTCAGAAATGGTCGGCATGCTTACAGAAAGATCGAGTTGCGATGCAGGAGATTGCTCGCCATCCTCACAGCCAAACGTTAAGAGTAGAATCCATACAGCCGCGGCAAGTCTTGGGGTAAACATGCTCATCTCCTCCCTTGAGAACAGGTCTGCAAGTATAGGCGAAGTGTACTTAAAAAGGTAGACCGGTATGAACATTCAATCTGATGCAAACGGCTTGGCTGATCAATGTCGTCATGACCGGTTTCGTGAGGTCCCCGCGATTCATTTCGAGCGGGTGCCGGTGTTCGCTAATCATCCCGCTCTGTCAATTCACATCCGATGCAGAGAGGCTATCCACTGTTCGTAGCATCTGAGATTGGAGCTGTGCTAGTATTGACAGCCTTGATGGGACCGGGCCTGTGGCTATCCGTTGGTGAGTTCTGTCCTGAGAGAAGAAAGGGTGGGGGAGATGAAACGAACACGAGTCGGCTTTTTGGGCGCGATGTTGCTATTCGGACTTGGCTGCTCGGAGGACACGAAGAGTGACGAGCCGCTTCAGGTAGAGTTGGGCAACAACGATTGCCAACACGGCTTCAATGGTGTGTGTGACGAGCCAACACGATGTGAACTCGGCACTGATGACTTTGATTGTCAGCAAGTTTGCGCAATGTCCTCAGATGATTGGGCACCCTTCACTAAAATGGCGTGTACCTTTCGATCAAAGGAAATAAGCACTGATCCGCGAGTATCTCGTCATCGTGCCGTCGCGTTGTGGCAAGACAAAGTACTCGACGCTCGAACGGCTGAAGGGGCGACGATTCCAAGGCACTATCGGGTTTACAGACCGACACATCTTCGCCGTGATACATCAGCAGCACTGGTACTCATGTTACCCGGGAATCGGGTCTCACATTATTCTCTATCGGATTACACGGCATTAGAACACGCAGCAGAAGCAAACGGTTTTGTATTGGTGCATGTGGAGCAACCTTGGAGGGATAGAACCTTTTCCTGGTCGTGGTACACCGATTGGGATTGGGCTAATGACGCCGAGGGTAACCCAGACCTGATTTTCCTGCGAGAGCTGGTCGCTACGGTGACTCGCGATGAGAACATTGACTCAGAGCAAGTCTACTTCGCTGGGCATTCACGCGGTGCTGCCATGAGCTTGATTGCGGCTTTGGAAATGCCGGACATTGTTTCGGGCGCCGTAATTCAATCCGGTTTTGTTGAATTTGGATATTTTGATCGCTTGTCTCAGATGACCGCTGTAGACCGACGCCCAAAACTTTTCTTCATGCATGGCACCGTGGATGATGACGTATGCATTGATTGCTCGCCGGGGGGACGATGTGGGGTGAGTCCGTCGCGTCAGTGCGGGACTGTCGCAAGCGCGGATGCGCTTGTGGAGCGTCTGCGTGAGCAAGGCTATGATGAGAGTTCTCTTGTCTATGCACGGCTCGAGAATGTCGCGCACCGTTGGCAGCCTTGGATGAACCACATCTGGTGGCAATTTATGAATGGACAGACCGCGCAAGAGCGACCGGAGATGTTTACAGCCATTGAATCCTTCCAACTCGATGTTCATGCGCCGATGGTTGACCAGGATGACATGATTTCCATTTCAGCAGGCGCCTTTGAGATGGGGACTTCACTGGAGTTGCCAGTGAATCGGTATGGTGATGGGTGGTATGTTAATGAACAACCGGCCCATACCGTAGAGTGGGGTGAGTTTGCAATTGATGCACGTGAAGTGACGGTTGGTGCGTACGCTCAGTTTATTCAATTTGCCTGCGGGGGCGATTGCTTGGATGAGCGAATGCCGATTGAGATCAAGGACGGTGTCGTAAGCGCTATTGATAACGTGTCCAATACGCCGATTACTTTTGTGTCTAGGGATGATGCACGTGCGTTTTGTGCTTGGAGAGGGAAGCGTCTACCCACCGAGACGGAGTTCGAAAGAGCTGCCCGTGGCAATGATGATTCGGATTGGCCCTGGCAGGTTGATGCCGGTCCTCGGTGCGCGTACACAAACTTTAGTTATGAGGGCGGTCGTTGCGCTCATGATTTGTATGAAAGCGGTGAGCGTGAGGAACATGTGACGAGTGAAGGGGTCTTTGATCTTGGAGGCAATGTTGCGGAATGGGTCTCGGACGAGTTCTTAGCTTATCCCGGAAGCGTAAATGCATCTGTAACGGGTGATCGTTTGGGGCTTGTCCGCGGAGGAAGCTATCTGACACCGCGCAGCTTCCTAAAGCCGAAAGCAAGACTCCCCGTTGCGAGTCATGTTCGCGCGCCAGATATTGGATTTCGTTGCGCCCGGGATGCGTCAACTGTCGATCCTAGCGGGTTACTTCGAGGCATGATGCCGGAGGTCAGTCGCGTTGAAGGACCCGCCGAGCGCGATACATTCGTCTTTGCGACTGCCCTTGAACAACCGCGGGCCATTATCGCACATGATGGCGTGGTGTGGGCATCGACTCAAGATGGAGTATCCCTGGTATTCGATGATGGTTCAACTCAACAAATTCACGACGTGTCTGTTGATAAATGGCTTGATGATGGAGCCACTCTATTGGGGATTAATTTTGAATCACAATCTCTCTGCTCGTTCTCACAGAGCGATCCCATCACCTGTCGTGTTTTGCAAGACGTGGTGGACGTGGGCACTAAAGATAACCGAGTGTATTGGACGGATGGCGTATCCGTATTTGTTTCAACAGATGGTGAGGATTCCGTCATCGTGCCAAATCGCTCTGGCGTCCGCTCACTCAGTCTCATCGGCGATGACCTCTGGTTATCTGAGGTTACGCCGAGTGGTCCATTTTTAGTGCGTTTCAATCTGACTCAAGAGGTAGTACAAGAAGAGACTGTTCTGACTCCGGAACAAATTCCTTCCCCTCTCATGATCGACCATATGGTTGCCGGCGACGAGGGGGAATTATGGCTCACTGTTGGATTCCTGGAGCAGTGGCCCTACAGCAGCCTGTTATGCAGGCTGGATACGACTGCTCAACGATTTGGGTGTGTCACGCATACGCCGCCTCGTTCGATTCCGCTCACCATGTTTTTCGGTCAACTGTTGTGGCGT
>JBMYRY010000125.1:0-7037 GCA_049602795.1 Bradymonadia bacterium | reverse complement strand
AGGAGGCAAGTGATGATGGTTCGGACACTGATAGTGAGTATGTCGGTTTTTGCGTTGGGGCACATTGCACAAGCTCAGCCCTCAACAGGCGACAATGCGAATTCTACGTCAGCTGACGCGACTCCAACCAATGAATTGTTATTGAGCGCATACAAGCGCGAGTTCGCATTTCTAGAAGCTGAGCGTGATGCGCTCAAAAAGCGTTTGGCGGCGATCGATGAACGGATGAAGCTCAAGATCCGGCGTGCGCGGTCGGCCGTTGAGACCACACAGTCCATCGTAGCCGGTCAAGACCTTGAAATTTCCACTCTCCAAAGCAAGCTCGAAGCTGTTGAGGTTGAGGCTGATGTCGAAGAAACACCAGAAGCGTTAATTACGAGCATTAACACCCGGGCATCTTCAGCGCTTGTGCAGCTCGGCTTACCTAAACTCAGCCGAAACACAAAGCCAGCGGATGTACTTTCGGGTTTGACGCACACCTTTGATACCGTACAGCGAGCACTTGCTCAAGGTCGACAGGTGAGCCAGCTAGAGTCTCAGTTTTTTGATGTGGAAGGCACCTTGGTTTCTGGCTCCATTTACCGCGTTGGATACGTCGCGAGCTACGGTATTACCCCGGACGAAGCTGGGATGCTTCGACCTGCCGGAGCAGGGCGATTGCAACTCGTTCAGGATGAAGCTGGGAATGCATCTGCACGCTCTATCACATCCAATAATGGCGAGAAGATGACGTCACTTTTTCTTTACGAGAATTTAGAAAAAGCCATCGAGATGCCGGAAGAGAAAACTGCTCAAAGCATTGTCGAGGCGGGAGGCGTCATTGCATACGTAATTGCAGCGCTAGGCTTACTTGTTGGGCTGCTGCTCATAGGGCGTGTTGCGATGTTGATGTACTACGCAACCTGTGCGAGGCGGGTCGTTCGAGTTCTAGCGGCGAACGAGGAAAGCAATGGAGACCGAAATGGCGAGCGCTTGGCGAGCTTACGCGGACCACATGCTCGGGTGTTATCTGCCGTCTGGGCTTCCCTCAGACGACCGAGACAGACTCAACTCGACACATTTACCCAAGCGTTCTTAGACGAGTCGCCGAGATTAGACCGATTTAGTGCGCTGATCCTCGTGCTTGCTGCGATTGCCCCGCTACTGGGTCTACTCGGTACTGTGACTGGTATGATCGCGACCTTCGACACGATTACTCAGTTTGGCACCGGCAACCCGAAACTATTGAGCGGGGGTATTTCGGAAGCACTGATCACGACGGAGCTTGGGCTCATTGTAGCGATTCCTGCAGTCTTGTTTGGCAACTTGTTGAAAGGGTGGTCGGACCAGATGAAGGACCGGATAGAATACCTCTGTTTGACTGCAATGAATCGTGTCGAAACCGAGGGCGTGCATTTGGTGGTTGATGAGTTTTCAACAGCACCAAAGAGCCCTGTTCAGTCCAATGTGCTTGCGTCGTAGGGTCTAAAGAATGTTGGACACACTCAGCACATATATTGACAGCGGTGGTTTCGTCATGGGACCGCTTCTGATTCTGGCCGCGGTGCTCTGGTATGCACTCGGTTTTCGGTTTTGTCAGTTGTGGTCATCCGAATGGCGCGCAAACATCGAGAAGATTTTGAATCTTGGGTTACCTGCCTTGACGGTTCAATATTTACTCGAAACGAAGCTGCTCGAAGTTGAACAGTCGTTCAATCGAGGGCGCACATTGGTGAAAACGATCTGTATCGTTGCACCACTCGCCGGGTTGCTGGGCACGGTGACTGGTATGATTGAGACGTTCGATTCCCTTGCCGAAATGAGTTTATTTACGCAGTCTGGTGGGATAGCCGGCGGGATTTCAGAGGCATTGTTTACAACCCAAATGGGGTTAATAGTCGCTGTCCCCGGTGTATTGATTGGTCGAATTCTTGATCGAAGAGCGGAAAAACTTTCTGAAGAAATTGAACAGAACGCACTCGAGATGTTTCGGGCGCGCTTTGATGGGGTGGTGGCATGAGACGACGAGTACGACGATCCGAAACAAGTGATATCGATATTTCACCTTTGATCGACATGGTGTTCATTTTACTCATCTTTTTCATGGTCTCTACGACGTTTGTGAAGGACATGAGCATCGATCTTCAACGTCCTGGCGCACAGAGTGCGACAAAGGCATCAACGAAGGCTTTGCGTATTGTGATTGATGAGCAGCAAGCAGTTTTCATTGACGGTAACCCTGTACGACCTTGGATGATTCAAAGTCGCGTCAGAGACTTTCTTGAAATGAGTGACGATAAACAAGTTTTGGTCGTGACAGACAGGCGCGTCAGCGCCGAGAAACTCGTGGAGGTCGTGGACCAATGTCGTATGGCCGGTGCGCTTGATGTTGGTGTTGCGACCGAAAAGGAAGCAGGCTGAGATGAACCGACAGTGGGTACGCCAACTACTTCCAGTGGCATCCATGGCTTTGGGCGTGGCTGGTGTTTTTTGGTGCGTGATGGCGATGAATCAGCCGGTTGAACCGCCCAAGCCCCGCGAAGCGAGGAAGGAAGTTCGCTTTGCTGTTGAGCAGAAGAAACCACCGAAGAAGCCAAAACCTAAACGGGTGAAGCGACGTCGCGTTCAAAACCGAAGCGCGCCGCCGGCACCTGTAATGCAGTCTTCGCTTGCCGGTCCGAGTTTTGATTTGCCGAGTCTCGGAGGCGCAGATTTAACCGACGGTTTACGTGACAGTCTTGCACGATCAGCTAAGGCGCAGGTCTTCACCGCTGACACCGTGGATAAGCCACCGAGAGTAGCAAATCAAGTTGCGCCGAAGGTGCCAATGTCCGCCCGGAGAAAGGCGATTACCGGCTTCGTAAAAGTGAGATACCTGATTACGGAAGATGGGATGGTAGAGCGGGTAAAGGTCATGGAATCCTCACCAAAGGGTGTTTTTGAGCAGGGCGTGCTTGCGGCATTGGATCAGTGGACATATGAGCCCGCCGGTTATCAAGGTGAGCCCGTACGAATTAGCGTAACTAAGACCTTTCGCTTTAATTGAGAGAAGCCGATGTTTTGTCTACGTGAACACAAATCAAATCTTAGCCTACTCGTTTGCCTCCTCGTTGGTGTCTGGTGCGCGAATGCCTATGCTTCACCGGCTGGTGATGACGAAGTAGATCACGTTGCATTGGCAGAGAGACTTTTTGCTGATGGTCATCTCGAACGAGCTAAACAAACGCTCACCAGAGTTGATGTCAACAAGGAAGGGCTGGACCTCAAGGCTTACTACCTTGTGTCGGGCTTGATCGATCTTCAAGAAAACCGCCATCAGGCAGCTGAGTCTAAATTTCAAAAGGCCATCAACCTTGGGGAAAAACGGACGATCGTCTTGATGGGCTTGGCGCAGGCGCATTATCAGCAGCAAGAATTTAGCGATGCTTTGTCGGCGCTTAAGCGAACGCAACCAATGTACGGTGGCAGTCCAACCGGCTTTTTGATGGCAGCGCATTGTCTCTGGGCGGAAAACGAACTCAACGAGGCCTTCGAGACCCTAAGACATGGTCAGTCTCTGTTTCCGCTCAACCTCACACTTCTTCGGCAGGACTTACTCTATTTGATTGAAAGAGAACTCTTTCATGAAGCCATTGTTCGAGGCAGTGCTCTGCTGACTCATTCTGCTGTAACTGAAGACGATATCTTGGCAATTGCGCATGCGTTTCGCAGTGCCAATCAGCATTTTCAGTCGATTCATTTTCTTGAACGCGCTCGGTTGTTACACAAGCATACGACCAGGCTCACAGAACTCTTAGCCCATGTATACCTATCTGTGAATCGTCCTTACGTCTCGGGAATGCTTTTCGAATCCCTTGCTCGTCTGGATGCAAGGTATGCGTTCGAAGCTGCTCAGGCATTCAAAGCCGCACGACGTTTCTCCCGGGCGCTTGCGCTCAATACAAGAGTGCTCGAGAGCGATAAGCGATTTAAGCAACGGCTTTCGATTTTGATCGATGATGGACGTTTCTTCGAGGTCGCAGCGATGGAAGAAACCTTGGAAAGACTTGCTCTCCTCAAGGATGACGAAATTCGTTATGCCCTTGCTTATGCTCACTTTAAATCGGCAGAAGGTGCTCGCGCCAAGACACATCTGAATGCCATTGAAGACCCCAAACTCTTTGACCAGGTGAGCGCGTTACGCCGTTCCATTTTGGGATGCGAAGAATCGGGTTGGAAGTGTCTCTGATGACACGGGCTCCACTCATCGCAGTTACTTTACTTGCCTTAGGTGTCACCGCCGTGCATGCGGACACTGCTGAAGGCGATGCCGGTCTTCATTTGGTCGGTTTTCGGGCGAGTGATGCGGGGGCGTTGCAGCAACTAGTCATCGAGGTAGGTAAGCACCGCGCCGTCACCGATGCGGATGGGGTCGCGCGACTGCAAGTCGCGGCGGGTACGACCGACGTTTGTCTCACTCACGCGTCGTTTAAACGTCCCGCGACGTGCATCCCCTTGCGATTTCGGCGCGGACAAGTCTCATTATTGATGGTTACATTCGACTCCGAGGGACGGTTGACCACCTTTGCTAAGGAAGAGCCAAAAGCTGATTCAGTGGTCGTGACAAAAGAAGCGTCTACCTCGTCTGAGCGGCATCCTTTGCTCATCGTTATTACGAGTGAGGAGACGGGCAAACCGGTTGCAGATGCGAGGATCTTTGCCGTTGGACAAAACGCGGAGTCGGTGTCGGATTCGGGTGGTCAAGCGAAGATGGCGCTCTCTTCGGGTACGTATACCATTTCCGTCATTCACACCGCATACAGCACCAAGCTCAAGCAAGGCGTTGTGGTTCAGGCAGGCACTGACAACCGCATTGAGATCAAACTGGGTGCATTGTCACTGGCACTGGACGATTTTGTTGTCACGGTGCCCCGAATATCAGGATCAGTTGCCAAAGTTCTCGAAGATCGGCGTAAGGCTGGCTCGGTTCAAGATGGACTGGGTGCAGAAGATTTGGCCCGAAGTCCTGATGGGTCTGCGAGTTCTGCGAGTCGTCGAATTGTGGGTGCCAGTGTGATTGGCGGTCAGTTTCTCGTGGTTCGCGGATTGGGGGGACGCTATACCAGTGTTCGGTTGAATAACGTGCCTTTACCGTCTACAGATCCCGATATGCCAGGCGTCCAAATGGACTTGTTTCCATCCAGCCTACTGTCCAGCCTGACCATCGAAAAAACGTTTCGTGCCGAGTTGCCCGCAAACTTCGCCGGCGGGACAATGAATATTGAAACGAAAGCGTTTCCTGAAGAGTTCACGTTAACGGCGTCTGTCTCCACAGGCTTTGACACCATCTCGACTGGAAGAATGGGATTGTCCTATCCGGGGAGTAGCACGGACTGGCTCGGATTCGATGATGGGCGCAGACAATTGCCAGCACGGGTACCAGCGCGACGAGTTACGAGCGTGGGGCTGCGGGGATTACTTCAGGAGGAAGTGACTGAAATCGGTCAGAGTTTTGAGGCAAACTGGGAGACGAGTCGACGCCGTATGAACCCACCGTTGAGTGTTGGGTTTAGCTTGGGAGACACGCTGAAAGCACATGGCTGGACCTATGGGTACTTGGTTACTGGCGGGTACAAATACAACGCGATCATTAGAAAAGAGATTCGGCAGAATTTTAATCTCAAACAAGTGGATGGGGTCTCGACTCTAGAAAAGAGGGAGAGGCTTGACCAAGAAACAGGCACGCTCACCTCTCTTATGGGGGGACTGGCATCTCTCAGTGTCATGGGACCGAAGAAGGATACCTTCAAACTGGTGTCATTACTGACTCAGACGATGACGGATGAAGCCTCTGTGCTCAGTGGCTTGTCGGAACAAGAAGATGCCCCGATCCGAATGACTCAGCTTCAATTCATTGAACGTCAATTGTGGCTTAATCAACTTCTTGGACACCATCCGAGTTTAGTAAAGGACTTGACGATTGATTGGCGCCTCAACCTTTCGCAGGCGGCGCGATCGCAGCCTGATACTCGGTCATTGCTCTACATGCAGCGCAATGACGGCGAGGCATACTCCTATCGAGACTCCACGGGCAGCGGCGAGCGACTCTTCACTGAACTCGATCAAGTGGATTATGGCGTTGCCCTCGATTTTGATTATCAGCCGGCACTGTTTCGGAAGCGTTCGCTTTCCATCAAGGCAGGTACGGCCTTTTCCCTAGGTGAGCGCAGCTTTAGCGCGCGACGATTTGGCGTTCGGTTTACTGGGACGGTAGATGACCGATTATTGGCACCCAATGATTTGTTTGACCCGGTATTCTTCGCTGACCGGTTTCAATTTAGAGAACTAACACGCGCGGACGATGGCTACATTGCAAACCTCGCATTGTTGAGCAACTACTTGAGTACTGACCTTGAGGTGCATCGCTCCGTTCGGCTCATCACGGGATTGAGGGTCGAGCGCTCCGTACAGCGCATCCGAACCGAATCCCCGTACGCCAATACTGGTCAGGATAGTATTGAGGGGCGAAAACTCTATCTCGATCCGCTGCCGGCGGCTTCCTTGGTATTTAGCTTGAGTGATGAACAATCGTTACGACTAGCCTACGGCGGTACTGTTGCACGACCATTAGTTCGAGAATTCGCGCCATTCTTGTCTCAGGATTTTGTCCGTGGTCGCGGTGTTCAGGGTAATCCAGACCTGCTTCGTACGTACATTCATAATTTTGACCTTCGTTGGGAGAATTTCTTCTCCACCACCGAAGTGCTCGCGATTTCCGCTTTCTATAAGAGTTTTCTCCATCCGATTGAGCGGGTGATTATCGATACCAATGGCAATATTCGATATTCCAACGTTGATGGCGCAACCAATTACGGGCTTGAATTCGAACTTCGGTACGAATTGAACCGAATCAGTGACGTTTTCGATGATTTTGAGTTGGGGGCGAACTTGGCGCTCATCGTCTCAAATGTGACGCTCAGTGACGAACAAAAGTCCGTTGCAACATCCTCGAATCGTCCGCTCGCCGGACAAAGCCCGTATGTTGCGAATTGTTCACTCGCATTTAAACCGTCGGACAC
>JBMYRY010000124.1:0-7066 GCA_049602795.1 Bradymonadia bacterium | reverse complement strand
AGTCGCCGAAGACTCTGGTGATTCCGGTGGTGGAAAGCTTGTCTTGTTGATTGGATTGATCAACACCCTAGCGATTGTTGGTCTTGGTGCATTCATGATGCTAAAGCCCCCAGAACCGAGCGCGGCTCCGCCGAGCCTTGGACCGGTTGATCCAAGTATGACTGTGGATTCCGCGAATGGTGTTGATGTTGCAAAGAAGACTGGAGCCCCAGGTCCCAAGGTTGATTTGGGTGAAATGACCGTTAACCTTAAAGATCCAATGGCTGATCGGTACTTGAAAGTGCGATTAGAGCTCGAACTTGACAAGGAGGAAACTCGAGTTGAGGTAGAGCAGCGGTTGTCACAAATCAAATACAATGTGCAGACATTGCTATCTGGTCAGAGAGTGAAAGACGTAAACGGACCGAAGAATAAAGAGGCTCTTCGTAAGAGTATGATTCGACGCTCAAACGCGGCATTGGGTGGCACGGGTCGGATTACCGAAGTATGGCCAAGCGAATGGGTTGTTCAGTAAGGTGAGTTAGTCCGGTGGCAGAACAAATACTATCACAGAATGAAATTGATGCGCTCCTCTCCGCGGTAAATGAAGGAGAATTGGAGCTTGATGACGGGATCGTCGAGGCGGAAGAAGAGCTTGCTCCCGTCGTTAAGTACGACCTCCTCAGTCAGGACCGCATCATCCGTGGTAGAATGCCGACTCTGGACATTATTAACGACCGCTTTGCAAGGCAATTTCGGATTACTCTCTCGAACAGTTTACGGAAAATCGTGCAGGTGAACGTCGAAAGCACCAGCTTGATGAAGTATGGAGAGTTTCTAAACTATCTGCCAATTCCAAGTTGCCTGAACCTTCTGAAGTTTCACCCCTTGCGGGGCTCATGCATCATGGCTTTTGAGAGCAAACTCATTTTTGCCTTTCTCAACAACTGGTTTGGTGGTGCAACCAATCCTCAGGAAAGAATCGAAACCCGTGATTTCACCGCAATCGAGTTGATGATCGTCAAGAAGGTCATTGCGTTGCTACTCGAGGATTTACACAAAGCATGGCAGCCTGTTTTTCCCATAGAAGGGGAGTATATCAGGACGGAGACCAATCCTCAGTTCTTGGCTGTCGTGGCGCCAAGCGATGTTGTGGTTCTGACGAGCTTTGAAATTGAGATTGATGGTCTGCGCGGTTCGATTCAGTTTGTGATTCCGTACAACACCATTGAACCAATACGTCAGCACCTGAGCCGTGGCATCGGAAGTGACTCTGACGCTGAAGACAATGCATGGCGAAGCTTGATTTCTGAATCATTGCTGGACGTCCATGTTCAGAACAAGGTGGTCTTAGGAAAGACGAAGGTCAAAATCCGTCAATTACTTGACCTTAAACCTGGCGATGTTTTGACGCTAGACCGAAATCAGACTGATCTCTTGGATATGTTTGTAGAACAGGCGCACAAGTTCAATATTAACCCCATGGAACGCGCTGGACACCTAGCGGCCGAGGTGAAAAGCACCGTAGCGATTCGTTTACCCCCCAAGAGTGAGGAGCTCATGAAGCTTTCGGATATGATGGGATTAGACGATGAAGAATAGACTGGCACGCAACGTGCTTTGTAAATCGAGCGAAGGAGGTCATAGATGACAGAAGGTTCGAGAGAAATTGAATTCCTCTACGATGTGGAATTAGAGCTTTCCGTTGTTCTTGGTGACTCTCAGATGCTCATCAGAGATCTTCTGCAGCTTAAAGCCGGCTCTGTTGTAGAGTTGAAAAAGCTTGCAGGTGAATCGCTGGATGTTGTGATCAACGACAAGGTTATCGCACGTGGCGAAGCGGTTGTTGTGAACGAAAAGTTCGGTATTCGACTCACCGAAGTCGTTTCACCATTTGAACGCTTACAGCAACTGAGAGATTAGCACCATGCGAACGTGAGTTCGTGATGACCTCCTGAAACAAGGACGTGCGTTTAAAGCGCATTCAGGAGGCTCGATATGAAAATGTTAACCCGCATCGCGGTTATACTCTCAGCAACATTGTTTTGCTTTCCATTGCTCGCGCAGGCTAGCGAATTAACCATTGAGAAGCTGGAGCAAAAAGCTGCTGACAACTATGTAGAGTATAGGTTCCATCTTAACCAGACTGTCTCTCCGTCCATTCTCACGGCTCGCATTGATGATACGCTTATGGTGATGAGCGTGAAGGGGAGCACGACCTCTAGGGCGTGGGTTAAGCCCGTACATCAATCAGTGAGACGAATTCTTCTTCATCCTGTGCGGACCGCGAATGGTGCGGCCCTCAGAGTACGATACTTCAAGTCGATTGAGCCGTCGATCGTCCAGAACATTAGGGTTCGGGTCGAGGGCAATACATTAATTGCTGCAGTGCCGAACAGCTCATCTGTTGCTAAGGAGTGGGCATCACATGTGCCTACGAAGAGCAAGGCAGACGCAACTCTTGAATCTGAGGCGGTCGCCCTGGTTTCCGAAAAGAACGATGTGGATGCAGAGAATGAAATTGCCATTGCACCGGAGTCTAAGCCGTCTTCAGTTGAGTCCAAAGAAGGTGACGAGGCTGCGTCGACGAATGATCAGACTGAGACCGGCATCGCAGCAACGGAGCGTTCGAATACACCGACATTGATTGTGGCCATGCTCATGATGATTGGCGTCGCATTTGTCTTGTTGAAGAAGATGAAGCAAATGAAGCCTTCGAGCGAGGGGGGACCTCTGATTAGACCAATCGGAACACATATGCTTGGACCTAAGCAGGGGTTGTTGCTTGTTGATGTTGCGGGGGAAATGGTTCTACTTGGCACGACAGACAAAGGCGTTCAATTGCTCACAAAGTTGGAGGGGAACGGGATAGAACGGTCTCAAGAAGAAGACTCTGCCGCTCACGAACAGGTCTCTCCAGCGCGTGCCGATGAGGTTGAAAACCCATTTGGGAAAATGTTGGGTCAGTTCCGTCAAGCGTCCGAGAAGCTAAAGAGTGCTGCTTCAACTGTGGGAAGACCAGTTGGCGTTGCAAACGGCAGCAATTCTGAGTTGAACCTCTTGGCTGACGAAAACACGTATGACCGACGAGATTTCAAGCCGCTCACACCTCGAGCGCCAGTACCGCCATATAAGGGTCAAACTTCGTTGCAGGAACGGGACGCCCTCATCGAGAAACTTCGAATGCTCAAGGGTGCATGAATCATGAAACGGGTTTCACTTCAAATTCTCACGATCATTGGTGTCTTGATGGTCATGGCTGGCTATGCCTGGGCGCAGACTGCGCCGTTACAGCCTCCAGCCGGACCGATGGACCCGTTTTCTTTACCTCGGGTCGAAATGGCTGTAGGCGGGGAAAATGGCGATTGGGTGGGGATTCTTCGAATTCTCGCTTTATTGACGGTGCTGACCGTTGCACCAGCGATTCTTCTCACGATGACAAGCTTTACGCGAATCATCATTGTTTTTTCGTTCTTGCGGCAGGCACTAGGTACTCAGCAGTCGCCTCCGAATCAGGTCATGATCGCACTGGCGTTGTTTTTGACCATCTTCATTATGGAGCCCGTCTGGAGCAAAGTGCATTCCGAGTCGCTAAAGCCCTATATGGCAGGTGAGATTTCGCAGAGTGTTGCATTGGACAAAGCGCTCAGACCCATTCGTGCGTTTATGTTCGAACATACTCGACAGAAGGATCTGGCTTTATTCGTGAAGATTTCAAATTCTGACCGACCTACAAAGCGTTCAGAGGTATCAACATTTCAATTGTTGCCTGCCTTCGTCTTGAGTGAACTGAAGACTGCGTTCCATATGGGATTTATGCTCTATGTCCCGTTTTTGGTGATGGATATGGTTGTTGCATCGATTTTGATGGCAATGGGTATGATGATGTTGCCTCCGGTTCTTATCTCGTTGCCGTTTAAGATTATGCTTTTTGTTTTGGTTGATGGATGGAACCTACTGGTTTCAAGTCTTGTTGGGAGTTTTGCACCATGACAGCGAATTTTGTAATCAGCTTTTTTGAGAGTGCGATTGGACTGGCAGCAATGCTGACATTACCAGCGCTCGGTCTTGGGATGTTTGTTGGTTTGATGGTGTCGATTTTTCAAGCAGTGACCCAGATTCAGGAGCAGACCCTTGCCTTGATTCCCAAGATTGTCGCCATCGTTGGCGCGCTCTTGCTGTTTGGTAGCTGGATGTTGACCCACTTGGTAACCTACACCGAGGGCGTCTTCGCTCAGATGGCTGCTGTGGCAGGCTAATTAATGGTTTCGACGCTGACATTTGAAGGCATTGTTGCGGTTGTTGGACCGTGGTTTATTGCCTTTACACTAACAGCTGGACGTATTTCGGCGATGTTCATTGCAACGCCTGTTTTTGCGACACCGTTGGTTCCTAATCAAGCAAAGATCGGTTTGGTGGCGACGCTCAGTATTTTGGCGCTGAGTACCACTAGCCCCTCTCTTGCACTTATGACGCTCACGCCTCTTGATTTGGCCACTGCAATGTTCGCAGAACTTGTGCTTGGTGGCGTCATGGGCATGGGATTGATGATTCTCTTTGCTGCGCTTGCATTCGCCGGGCAACTGGTTGGGATTCAAATGGGGTTTGCGATTGCCAATGTTGTGGACCCAATTTCATCGAGACAAGTTGGTGTACTCGCTCAGGTACTGAACCTTTTTGGTCTTGCGTTGTTCTTAGCACTTGACGGTCACTTGACGGTTTTACGCGCAATTTTTGACAGTTTTCTGGTTGTGCCTCTTGGTGGTGCGACCCCACATGGAGGTGCCATTATCGATATGCTTGTCGCTGAAGGGGCGGCAATGTTTTCGTTAGGGTTGAAGATCGCCTTACCAATTTCCTGTGTTGTGCTCTTGGTCAATGTGGCGCTTGCGACCATCGCTAGGACCGTTCCCCAGGTCAATATCTTCGTGTTGGGCTTTCTATTTACCATTGCCTTGGGCATGCTCGTTCTTTGGTATTCTCTCCCATATACAGCCGGGGTTTTCGAAAATATGCTTGAGGATGCAATTCGTAAAGGGATTCAGATGACCCGCTTATTCAACTAGTACAGCAAAAACGGCCCGTGCTTTGCATTAAGCATTAGACATGGCTGAGAATGGTGCAGAAAAAACCGAACCGGCGTCCGAAAAAAGACGCCAAGAGTTCAGAGAGAAAGGCGAGGTTGCTCGTTCCAAGGACATCATTAGTGTTCTTGTAATGTTCAGTGGTGTCGCTTATTTCATGATGTTTGGTAACTACATTTACCAACGCCTTAGTCTATTCTTACGACATTTCTTCACGCTTCGCCCGGAACTTGAGTTCGAGGTGAGTGTTCTAATTCAACTCTTTGTTGAGATGCTAGAACTGACGGCGATGGTGTTGGGTCCGCTCGTAGGTATCGTGGTTGTCGTATCAATTCTTGGGAATTTAGCCCAGGTGGGTGTTCTCTTTACAGTTAAACCGCTTACACCAGACCTCACGCGCTTGAACTTCATCACGAAATTTTTTCCCACTTTCTTTAACAAACAAGCCGCCGGAAATCTGGTTACGAGCATTCTGAAAATGATCGTCGTGGCATTGGTTGTCTATTGGACACTTTCCTCGGATGGCAAGCTCATTAGAGCTGCGTCTACGTTGCCTCTAAAGTCGGGCATCATCTTTCTGACTCAGAGATGTTTGGACATTCTGCTTAACGTAAGTGTGGTCATGCTGGCCATCGCCGCGGGCGACTTCGCATGGAACAAGTATGCCATGGAAGAAAAGATGAAGATGACCAAGCAAGAGGTAAAGGATGAGTTTAAAGAAACAGAAGGTAACCCTGAGCAGAAGGGACATATGCGGCGTCGCGCAATGGATATCTCCAACGCAAGAATGATGTCAGATGTGCCGGATGCTGACGTTATCGTCAATAACCCGACGCATATTTCCGTGGCGATTCGGTACACCCAAGGGAAAGATGCCGCACCTGTCGTAGTGGCGAAAGGTGCTGATTTAATCGCATTTCAAATCAGAAAGATCGCTAAGGCCAATGGGGTGCCAATGGTTGAAAATATACCGTTGGCACGAGGCTTGTATAAGCAAGTGAAAGTGGGGCGCCATGTGCCGTCTCATTTCTTTAGAGCGGTGGCGGAGGTGTTTGCCTACGTTTATCGGCTCAAAAAAAAGCGACGAGGTCGCAAGATTGGTCAAGCGTAAATGCTTGACGTAATGGGGATGACGTTATGAATCTCATATTTTCAAAGTTACAGGCAAATGCCAGCCTCATCTTTACGGTTGGGGTAGTAGGGCTGTTGATGCTCATGGTTTTGCCGATTCCTACCTTCGTACTTGATGGGTTGCTTGCATTGAACATTACCCTTGGTATGACGGTCTTGGTTGTGTCGCTCTATATTAAAGAGCCCCTCGAGTTCTCTTCTTTCCCGGCAATGTTGCTCATCGCGACGTTGTTTCGTCTCACCCTCAATATTGCGTCAACTCGCTTGATTTTGATCAAAGGCGCCGAAGGACAGGGCGCAGCTGGCCAGATTATCGAGACATTCGGTAATTTCGTTGTAGGTGGTAATTATGTCGTGGGTATCATCATCTTTGTGATTCTCGTGATCATTAACTTCGTTGTTATAACGAAAGGTTCCGGTCGTATTGCGGAGGTCGGTGCACGATTCACATTGGACGCGATGCCCGGTAAGCAAATGGCAATCGACGCGGACTTAAATGCGGGTTTGATAAACGAAGATCAAGCCCGGGAGCGTCGTACTAAGGTCGAGAGTGAGGCAGATTTTTACGGTGCAATGGACGGTGCATCCAAGTTTGTTCGCGGTGATGCGATTGCAGGTATTCTCATCACCGTTATCAACATCATTGGTGGCTTTATCATCGGCATGACTCAGCATGGCCTGCCGGCATCAGAAGCGGCAGCAACATACACGATCCTAACGGTTGGTGACGGTCTTGTGAGTCAAATTCCTGCACTGGTGATTTCTACCGCAGCCGGTATCATCGTTTCACGGGCTGCGGGTAAAGCAGACCTAGGTAATCAGCTTGCTGGTCAGCTGCTTGGTACAAGTCGAGTCTTGTATATTGTTGCTGG
>JBMYRY010000123.1:0-7123 GCA_049602795.1 Bradymonadia bacterium | reverse complement strand
CGCAGCAGAGAAAGCCGCTGCGGACAAAGCCGCAGCAGAGAAAGCCGCAGCAGAGAAAGCCGCAGCCGAGAAAAAAGCCGCAGCTGAGAAGAAAGCCGCAGCTGAGAAGAAAGCCGCAGCTGCGAAGAAAGCGACCGACAAACGCAAGGCTCAGAAATCGAAAGCAAATAAGCAGAAGAAGCTGAGCGATAAGGAAGCCCTTGCAGTTGTTGAGGAGCGGGAGCGGAAAAAACGGGCTGAGCAAGAGCGTAAGCGGGCCGAGAAGAAAGCCCGAGAGGAGAAGGCAGCAAATGCGCTGACTGAGGCATCGAAACAACTAAAGCAAGGCAAGTATGCATCGGCAAAGAAGAAATTCAACGATGCGCTCAATGCAAGTGGACTCGGTCCTCGAGGCATTGCAACAGCGCGCGCAGGGCTCGGTAAGATCGCGTACGAAAATGCGAATTTCTCAAACTCAGTCAGGCAATATCAACTTAGTCTCAAGAAGTACAGCAAGGATGCTGAGAGATGGTATTTGCTCGCTCGCAGTTATTACCGTTTAGGTAACAAGGTGGATGCACGTAAAAGCCTTGAGAAAGCCTTAGGTTTAAAGGCTAACCATGCCAAGGCGAAGAAATTATTGAAGCGAGTTCAACCCAAATAAGAATTCAGAGGGTTGCTTAGGCGGCTTATCGTTTCGGAAGGTCAGGAATTCGACCGGATCCACTTGACCCACTCGCCATATGGAGTGAGACTGTAGCATTGTCAACGGATTAACGACTAAGGATTGGTGGAGTATGCGTTTAAGATTGGGATGCGTCTTGGTTCTTGCATTGGTGAGTTCGGCGGTCGCTCAGGCGAAGCCTAAGGTCGTAGACATACCCTTGAAGACGTCAGGGAATGTACCTAATCAAGTAGGGCAGGATTTGGGCAAGAAGTTTCGTAAGGTGATTGCGGCTTCCGCAGATGTTGCTGGTCCAGATGCAGCCAAGAAGGCCATGAACACGCTCAATTTACCCAAAGCGTGCGAGACCCTCGTTTGCGCAAAGAAGTTGTCCGAGCAAACAAAGCGTAGATTCGTCTTGTACACAGCTCTGAGTAATGAGGATGACACGTACTCGGTGTCACTCAAGCTCTATGACCAATCCCGAAATGGATTCGTGGCTGAGGTGAAGAAAGAGTGTGAGTTCTGCGCCGCCAAAGAGGTTGTTGGAACATTTAAGGGCGCTTGGAAAGAGGTGCTCCCCGCATTGAAGAAGGAAGCGGCCACGCCAAAAGCTCCGGAACCGAGCAAAGTCTCTATTCTGACCATTCCTCCAGGGGCCTCAATCAAACTCGACGGCAAAGAGCTGGCTGAAAAAACTCCGCATGATGTAAAATTAAAGGCAGGAGAACATCAGATTGAAGTGAACCTAGAGGGATACGTAACCGCGAAGCGGACCGTAACCGTCAAGAGCGGACCTACCTTATTTCCCATTATCGAGCTTTTGAAGACAAGCGACCTTGCAGTCGATACTGCCCCAGTGCCTCCAAACAAGACATCTTCAATTTACGGTTTGTCGCTGGGCATGCTAGTGACGGGCGCGATTTTGACCGGTACTGGGGCATGGCTGACAATGAAGGACGGCGAACTGACCTGTCGAGATGGGCGTGATCGCAGGACATGTCCTGAGGTGTACAATACGAAATATCTCGGGCTTACTGCCGGCGGTATCGGGGGAATCATGATGGGGGCAAGTGCAGCTCTTCTGATCAAGGACTACCTTGATACTAAGGCATCTGAAGAGGAAGTTTCTGTTCAGGCTGGTGTGTCCGATGAAGGCGTTAGTTTGGGCGTATTGGGGGCTTTCTAACGACCATCTTCCTGTGCCGATTTTGTGGCCGTCCACGGTCCACCGTCATCTTGTTGGTCGTCGTAGCCAAACTCACCTTCGAGCAATATGCCTGAATTCTTTACCCGTAACCAAGCTAAGCCTTTTTTGGGCATAATTGCCGCGAGCGGATTGCCTGGTTGAATCCATGTGAGACGAAGAATATCGCCCTTGATTACGCCCCGGAAATGGCCGTTTCGATCTCTCGAGAATCGATCCTGATACTCACCGGAGATGGCTAAGCCATCTTGCTTGATGGTCATGGTTCCAAATTCGGGGCTGTACCAATCGCCACTTAAGTTTAAACCGGGAATGGGTGGACCAGGCTTGTCCTTTTTCACCGGTGGGCTGCCACATGAGACTCCGAAGCATAGGACTAAGAACATCAGAAATAATCGCATTCATTCTCCTCCGACGAGAGATCATTGGTTTCGGTCACTCTACCATGCCAGGTCGCGCAGTCGATTAACAAGCATATGATTTAGCTGATGACCACCCAACTCAGAGAAGACATCGCAAATGATGGGCTTACCGACTAGAGATAGATCTCCAACGAGGTCCAGCCATTTGTGCTGAGCTAGTTCTCCCGCTTGCTTTGCGCGTTGCCCCGATAGATCGCTACCATCTCGAGTTAATCCTAGAACAGTCTCGAGCGTCGCACCTTTGGCTAACCCTTGGGCTTGGAGTAACTCTAAGTCCTCAATATAGCCAAAAGTTCGAGCGTACATGGCATGTGGGAAGTCTTGTAATGTACCCGAAAACAGCTCTGCTGCATATCCTGGGAAATCGACTTTGATGTGTGCACGAAAGGTCTTCGCAGACTTTGCTCTAATGCGAGCGTGATTCAATTCTAGGCTCAAGGGGCTCTGCAACTCGAAAGGGATGACTGAGCCCGGTAATGTTGTTGTTTGAATACGATTGAACCACGCGCCGCAGGAGCCATCCAAGATTGGTAGTTCGGCTGAGGTTGTCTCGATCTTTATGTCGGTGATACCGCATGCAGACAATGCCGCGAATAAATGCTCGACCGTGCTTATGGTTTGGTTGCCTACGCGTATGGTGGTTGAGAGTTGGCTCGATACGATGGGACACTGATGCAGTGGTGTGTCGTTAATCAACCAAGCCGGGTTCCCAGTATTCTTGGGCAAAAGACGCACTATGGATTCTTTACCTGAATGCAGCGCGACACCATGTACTTCTTGCGACGATTCAATCGTTTTTCTAAGCACTGAGACCTCGACACATGATGAGCACTGCTGCATACTCAATGGTATGAAGCGACTATTCAAGGGTCTATTACTATTGTTGGTACTTGGATGCGAGGGGTCATCAGGTGTGGACATATCTGAAGACGCCGCTGTAACGAATACCGGTGATGTGCGCACTTCGGACATTCAACCCTGTGAAATTGAAGCTGTGCTTATCGAAGACGAAGGTCATGTCTATGAGATTTTCCGGTACGAGGCAGCGACCGACGTGAATGGGGAAGCATGTTCACAGGCTGGACGACTACCTTGGCATTCAATTAAGCAAGGAGATGCTCGTCAGGCGTGTGAACAGATCGGGTGGCGCTTATGCTCTTTGGAGGAAATCACCCGAGCTTGTCAGGGGGTCGAGAATCGTCGATACCCTTATGGTGCTCGTCATGTGGCAGGTCGATGTAATATCCGAGACGCTTATGTTGTGCCCGGAGAAGCTCAAAGTTCAGTGGCGCCAGCGGGGTATTTCAGCGAATGCGTTTCTCAAGACGGTGTCTACGATTTGACAGGGAACTTGTGGGAATGGGTCTCCATTGAAGATGAAACGTATCGTTACTATGGTGCTGGATTCCGTTTTATTGCTGAACGCCATCGCGATGAGGATCACAGTTGTCAGAGCTATGTGACGTTGCCGGCGGTTGTCGGTGAGCCCTACCTAAAGGACACCGTAGGATTTCGCTGTTGTCGAGATGTTGACTAAGCGCACGTCCTATAGGTTGGGAGGGCATGTCGTTCATTTAGTTCAATTAGCTCTTTCGACTCTGACTCTCGCTTGTCTTGAGCATCCATTGTTGAGTGTGTTGTTCGCATTTTTAGGGCTTACGCTCTTCGTTGTTGATCGTCTTTACTTTACTCCGAAACTCAAACAGTGGACGGACGAGTTTGTCTCTCGGCTTCAACACGCCGTGCAGTCCGATGACTCACAGGCGGTCTATGTTTTGATTCGTCGATATGCCTGGATAAGGTTTTTTGGCCGCCAGGAGATTGTCTTTCACGCTCTAGGTGAAGCCTCACTTGCTCAAGAACAATATGAAAATGCGATTCTTTATTTTCGAAAAGCAACACTAAATGGCGACCGAGCTTCTCGGATCGATGCCTGCTTCGGCGTTCTCAGAGCGGCTAGAGCTGTTGGCGATGAGAAGACCATCGCAACGTATTTAGGCAAACTTCGTCAAAATGAGACATGGGATGCATTGGTCAATGCTCGTTTAGAAAGGCTCGAAAACGAGGGCGGACTAGGGTGATGAGTCAACTTCTACCGATTTGAGCATTGCCGTGTTGCCTCGGAGGATTGACACCGAGAGAAGCTCTCCCGGCTCTGTAATCGCAACTAGCCACTTAATGTCAAATTCTGAGCTCAGTGATTTTTTATCAATTGCTGTAATGACATCTCCGGTCTTTAACCCCGCTTTTGCCGCCGGACTGCCTTCTACGACGCGTTTAATTCGAAGTTGATTCGTTTTTGGGGAGCTTCCGCTAACTGCGACCACAATCCCAACGTATCCGCGCTCAAATTCTCCTTCAGCCAATAGTTTTTCGGCGATTGTCAGTGCATGGTCAATTCGAATTGAAAAGGACATGCCCGGCCCAAGGATAGCGGAATTCATGGCGACAATACGACCACAGGAGTCAATGAGCGGTCCACCAGAACTGCCGGGATGAATGACGATGTCCGATTGCACGAATCGAACAAGCTTTGATTCAACAGGCGAGGGATAGGGGCGCGAGCGATTGCTTACGAGACCTGCACTCACAGATTGTTGCACCCCGAAAGGACCGCCAAGCGATGCGACCCATTGCCCAATTGCGAGGGTATCTGCGGAAGCGAGATTTGGAGTTGGATAGGCCTCACCTTCGATGTCGAGAAGTACGAGGTCTGAGCGTCGGTCTTCACCGAGCCACTCTGCTTGACGAACTGTTCCATCATGTAAGCGCACTCGAATGCTGCTGTGCTCTCCTACGGTGTGGTAATGGGTAAGAATCAAACCGTTGGACGACAGAATGATGCCCGTTCCTAGCGCCTTTGGGGAAAACTTCTTATTCGACATTTCTCCAGCTGCAACGCCCACCACGAGTGGTGCTGTTTGGCTAATTGCATTGATGAAGTCGTCGCTGTTTTTGCACGTGTCTTGACTTAGACTTAATTGCGTAGGTTCGCTCTGTCGCGATTTAGCAGTTCGCCTAGTTGCCGCGTCATTTTCGACCGGTCTCGTTTCTTTCGCGGGGGAAGTTGGTTCGTGAGACGAGTCAATGCGACTACATCCCCCGAGAAGGCAAAGGATGGACGCAACACTGATCCATCCCCGCATCACGCAGTTTGAACGATCTTAAGTTTGAGGTCGTAAAGGAGCGCAGTGAGAAGTTTTGATTCTTCTTCTGTAAGGTTGCCTTGAGTTTTCTCTCGCAGCATCGTTAGCGTATCTACGAGGTGTCTAGCGGCCGCACGGTCTTGGTCGGCGGGTTCTAATCCCTCCACTTCTCCTAGGTGCATGAGCGCAGTCATGTTCAGTGAGAGTATGTGAGTGGAGAATGACATCACGTTCAGGTGAGGAGGCGTTTTCGTATCGCTCTTCGGTTGACTTTCAACCGTCGTTTGACCGTCGGGACTTGCTCGAAAAAGCTTGGAGTCAGTTTCCTTCGCCATAGCGCCTCCGTGATTACTCGTTTTCGCCGGTATCCTTCGCCTCGACGTCCTTGACTCCCACGTCCAAGAGCTCTGCGTTGAGGTCTTCTGCTTGGTCAGCCACGTCTGCGAGCCCTTTTAGGTGCGTCTCGTATTCCTCGCGACTTACCAAACCGCTATCGATATGACGTTGTACGATGCGTTTATCCAAAAGCATTGCGCCTGTAATCTTCATGGTCAACTCCAAAACACACGTTTAGGCGCCAGACTTTGCTAGAATTTTGCGCTTTTGTCAAATAGTAAGACCTCAAAACCGAAATTCGGTCTCTTCGGGAATAGGGAACACACTTTGACCGTTGACAACACCGCAGACGTGATTAAGCTACGCGTCGGAGAACTTTTACCTAAATCTTTGAGGAGCCAACGTTGAGCGTGAATGAGCAGGTATCAGAAAGCACAGGCATGGGCTTTGTAAGTCAAGTTAAGGAAGAAGCGCAGTTCATCGGCGAGGTGATGCATGAAGTGTCGAAAGTCGTGGTCGGCCAGGAGCGTATGGTAGAGGGGGTTCTCTTGGGGATGCTCGCGGGCGGACACGTTCTGCTCGAAGGTAAACCAGGACTTGCGAAGACCCTGACGGTCAATACCCTTGCTCAAACAGTTTCGGCAAAATTTCAGCGTATTCAGTTTACACCAGACCTGCTGCCAGCAGACCTCATTGGGACGTTGATTTATAATCCCAACACAGGTGAGTTTACTCCAAAAAAGGGACCGCTTTTCGCGAACATCGTCCTCGCAGATGAAATCAACCGGGCACCGGCAAAGGTGCAGAGTGCACTGCTAGAAGCTATGCAAGAGAAGCAGGTCACGATCGGCGATACGACCTATCCATTAGAAGCACCTTTTTTGGTGATGGCGACGCAGAACCCCATCGATCAGGAAGGCACCTATCCCTTGCCTGAAGCTCAAGTTGATCGGTTCATGATGTTGGTCAAAGTTGATTATCCCACAAAAGAGGAAGAGAGGCTGATCATTGATCGACAACTTCAGACAGCCCAGCCCAAGGTAGATGTGAAGATTACGCCGGCTCGCATTATTAAAGCACGCCAGTTAATTAGTCAGCTGCCATTTGAAGATACCGCGAAGGATTACATCGTCAATTTAGTGCACGCGACGCGGGAGCCCTGCGAGTATGGACTCGGACATCTCGCGGATTACATTCAGCACGGAGCCTCCCCCCGTGCGAGTATTTGGCTGGCTAAAGCAGCCCAGGCTCGCGCCTTTATGAAGGGACGCCCCTATGTGAGCAATGATGATGTGAAAAAGGTCGCCGATGATGTTTTGAGACATCGCATCATCTTGAGCTATCAAGCCGAGGCTGACGGTAAAGAGGT
>JBMYRY010000122.1:0-7159 GCA_049602795.1 Bradymonadia bacterium | reverse complement strand
ACCCACAACACAATTCATTGCATCTTCACATGGTACACTACCACCCAATTCGTTCAGTCGGCACGGTCGAGAGGCGCCTTCCTCGCAGTCATTTACAATTTCCGAATCTGGTCGGGCGTCAGCTTCCGCAACCATCGCGTCAATGATTACGCGGTTACCTCCCGAAGGACCTTCTGGAGTACTCTCTTCGGAGCATCCCATCACGGCCATCGTGCTGAAGAATATAGACATTGGAAGGCTAATTAAACGCACTGTATTCACTCTACTCCCCTAACAGATACTCGACGATGTACAATGTTCCCGAGCACTATAACGCGAGGGCTGTGTCGGTTTCTACTTATCATTGTTTTCACATCATAAAATACGATGCTCTCCATTGCTAGATCTCACATTGAAGACTTTTTCGAATCAGCCAAGACAGCTTGTACCTTTTTCAGAAGGTCTCTCGGCTGTATTGGCTTTATGAGGTAATCAACTACGCCGAACGTAATGGAACGATCAATATAGTGGGGGCTATCGCGACCCGTGAGGACAATAACTGGAATTGAAGCCGATGCTGGGTACTTCTTTAGTAAGGTCAGCAATTCGAAGCCGTCCATTGGTTCCATCTTTAGATCGAGTAGGATTAAAGATGGTACTGCGCGCTTTAACAACTGAACAGCGCCGAGACCACTTTTGGCGAGAGCACTTTTGTAGCCGCCTCGTCTGAGGACTTGCCCAAGCAATTTAAGCGTACGTTCGTCATCTTCAACCACGAGGATCAGCGGATCTTGCTCTTTCAAAATTGCTTCAATCTCCTTTTTCCCTTGTCTACTCGGTTAGTTGAATATCAGCTAATCTAGTATGACCCTGAGCCAACGTGTTTCTTATAAATACGAGAGTATGCGATGCATCGATGCCTATCAACTCAATGGTCTATTTTTGGTCGGTTTTCGTCAAGAGTCCTGAAGCGTTTCCAGTAGATTCAAAGCAGGTGAAAAATGAGGATGATTTTCCAGGAACTTTTCGAGAATCGGTCGAGCCTTCTTGAGTCGTCCAACCTTGTGCAACAATCTTGCGTAGTTGAACTGTACGTTCGGATGGCTGGACTCGATATAGTATGCTCGCTCCCAGAGGAGTTCAGCGGCGCGAAAATGTTGCCCCGAAAATGCTTTGATGGCCGTTATATTAAGACCCTCGACAAGACGAGGCGTATCATCCGCGAAGCCGCCGAGATATTTCGCAGCTTTTGATAATGCGCCTACCTTTAGGAGTTGTTCTACTTTATCTAAATCTAGTTCGTGATCGGTTAACTCTTCGTCGGGCTGCTTTGCATCTGTATTAGGAATGTCAACCAGAGCCGCAAATGGATCATCTCGGAATTGCCTCTCATCAACTTCTTGAGGTTTGCTAATCGCCGTCATGCTTTGGAGCGGTTCGCTGTCAACTTGCGGATATTCATATGTCTGTTCGAATGCACGGTCAGGTAACTCTAGAGGAGGCGTCCACTCATTAGATGTCGCTAAACCATGATGTGGGTGATCTTCAGCCTCTGTCTGCTCCAACTGTTGGAGTTGTTGAGTAAGAGTGCCATCAAGAGAGCCGCCTTCAAGATCGAGTTCCATCTCGAGTTCGTCGAGACCAAGATCAACAGGTTGGCTTTTCGGTGATCGATTAATCAAACCGCTATTTCGGGACTCAGGTGTTTCCGTAGGGGTATCTGTCTTCCTTTGTTCAAAAGCTGCGCCCTTAATGACATCGTCGGCCACGGCCAAGATGTCCTCGTCCCAATTGTCTTGGTCGCCAAAGTCTACTTCATCAAGGTGTAAATCGACGACGACTGATTCCTCAAGTACTTCATCGTAGCCTTCGCGGAAGGAGCCCGTTGTGTCCACAAAGGTTTGCTTCATTTCAATCAGGGATTCTATTTCACCAACAAGTGTAAGTAGGGCTTCGAGTTCCTCTGGATGCAGCATGTGACCACGCATAAAGTGCCTGAGCATCTGTAAGTGACGTTCTTGTTCGGTTAAATCGATGCCCGCAGCCATGACCCTCAGTCGTGCTTCCTCGAGTGGTGTCAGGTCTGTCATTGCAAAAAGTCGAGGCGGTAAATTGTCTCTGACGCCATCGACGTCTATGTTGTAACCTTGATATCCACCTAATGCTTGTTCAAGTACAGCACGCTCTTCCGCCGCACCCGCTCGATTGCGTGGAGGTAAGGTAAATTCTTCATTGATGTCATCCACATAGTCTTCAATTAAAGAGGCATCTAGGGTTCCCATTGTTGAATTTCGACACAATTCCGCAAATCGTGCGGCGTCCATTACATAACGGCCCACCTCGATTAAACTCCGAAGTGCTTGGATGAGCCGATCCTTTGCTACATCTTTCCGGGCGCCAACAATGAACAGAAATCGATTCCTGATAGCTTCGAATTCTGGGGACACTTCAGTCGTTAAAAGCCGATATAGAGAAATCCAGGTTGGGCGGGCGACAAGTACGGGTAGCTCGTATTTCACGGCGTTCAACAAGTCCCGTAGCCGCTTTTGATCAATTGGACCGAGTGGACGACCCATGTCTGCTAACTGTTCGATGGCACTATGAAGCGCCGCACTGTTCTCAAGTTCCATTTGATTGAGGAGTGGAAGCGCCAGACGGATATCAGATAGGTCTACGAAGTGCAGGCTTGGAATCGGATTCAGAACAGCCAGACTTCTTATGAGCGACTTTAATTGAATGGGAGTATATCGCGCATCGAAACCGAGCAATGCATTGAGAGCAATGATATCTAACTGACTCGCTTGCTCTCGTCGTAATCGCTTTAGGATTAGCGCAATTACGAAATAGCCGATTCGATCGACGGCTTTGTCAAACTGATCAATATTTAAAAGACCAAGAGCGAGCTTGAACCGATGTTCGATCGGAAGTTCCTGAAGAATGCCTAGTGGAATGCCCAAAAATTTGCGAATCGTTTCGTTAAGTGCATCTTGGCGATGACTCGGTTTTCCCTGAGCTCGGATGACCACGCGGGAGACTCGGTGAAGCAGACTCAATTGAGGGGTCACGCTGCCCTCGTTGGGATTGTTCTTCTTCATCATTTCATCAATGAGTAATGGCAGCTTTGAGAGTCCTCCATGCTTCTTGCAGAAGACTTCCATTGACGTGAGCATTCGTGACAACTCTCGCGAGGGTATACGATATTGATTCGAAATTTCTGGTACTTTGTCGCGACCACACTCAACGACCTCGAGCATTGCGCGAGCGAGATGGTTTGGAATCTCATCAAACTCGCTACCCCGAATCACTGTACTTTCAAGATGCGATGCACGATTAGTGGTATCCTCAGACCAGGGGCGAATGAGTTGATCGGCTAAGCCCATCATTCGATCACGCCAGTTTTCTGCCTGGTTCGTCCAAAGCTCAGGGTCTGGTTGAAGTAAGTCTTCACCGGCTTTACTAAGGATCCGGGCGCGAGATGGACTTTGTCCCGTTTCTTTCAGTGTCTGTAACTCGGTAAACAGGTCGTGAGGGGAGAAGGAACTAGGAAAGAGGATGTCTACACCCAATTGCAATGCGCGACATAAATCATCTCTCGTCCAATTGCGTTGAAATACAACGATTGGGAGCTCGGTCTCTTCCTTAACTGCGCAGGCCAATTCAACGCCTTTGCTTCCCGCTTCGTCCCAATCGATGATCAGGGCTGAGTAATTTGGGTTTTTTCTGATTTGGCTCAGAGCAGCATCTAGGGTACCTGCTCCAACAATTCTCACCGGCATTTCTAGATTTTCGAAAAGGCGCTTAATGCCCATCGTTGCCGTCCAAAGGACGGGGGCCACTAGGAACTGATATTGCTCATTGTGATTTAAACGTCTCACTGTTTTTTCTGAGCTCGATTCAAAGGGATAGTCTAACGATACCTGTGTGCCCAATGTGCTCATAATCGGTGTCAGGAGTCAAATCTCAAGCAGATACATGATGAGAAATGTCTTCCACTTGAATCCATCGAGCGTCAAGTATAGATAAACTTCCACTTGAAGGAGCAAATGCATGACGGCATCAAACATCGTGATAAGGGTCGTTTGGGACTATTATGGTCCCAGCGCGAAACCGACAGCCGAACATTTCCAGAGGCATTTGGAGGCCTTTCTCAGGGAACACGAATGTGGTGAATTTACCTTGAGCACGGAGGTGGTTACTCCCATGCATGCGGCGACCTATGCAGACATTAGACCTGAGTTTTTGGAGGTTGTGGGCGCTGCTCTTCGTCCGCATCGGGTGTACGAAGTAACTGTTTAATCGATTTGATGACGTTCTAGTTTCCGCAATAACCAGCGACAGAACATAGGCGCCCATCAAAGCAGTCATCATCCACAATGCAATGTCCCGCGGGCAGCGTTAAGCATTGCCCAGCGGCACTGCAATACATGGCTGCAGGGCACTCTAGGTCTGCTTTACAAGCCCCGATAAGGGCGCAATGACCAGCATCACAGTACCGCCCGTCTCCGCAATCGGAGTCGAGTTTACAACCATCGATGACTGTACAGCGGCGATTAGAGCAGATTTCATCCGCGAAGCATTCGTACGATCTGTTGCAGGCTTGAATTTCGTAACAATAGCCATCTGCTCCGCAATATTCTTCATCATAACATTCTGTGTCGAACGTGCAGCCTGATTCATTGTTTTGGGAGGTGGGTGGACCCGCTCGAGCCGCGTCATTGTCATGCTGATGAATGATGCAGCCCGAGAGACATAGAGTGGTGAGAATAATGAGTAAGTTAAGGGTGTTAAAGCGTTTCATTTTTAGCTCCTACAAAAGTATTCGTTTGCATGAGTTGACGCGCGTAATGTTGATTCATTCGATTTTTTGGGAACGAAGTTTTGTTAACGGTGAAGTTCGAGTCCTTTGACCCGAGTAGAACTTCGTTCTATAGTTTGTCCTGCGATTGTATGAGGAAGCGGTCCTTCGATGCATCGTCTCCGAGAGAAATCTTCAAAAGTGAAGGGGATACCTTAGATGACCTATGTACTAGTAGGGCTGCCCGAGGACGAAACCACTGATGCGATGTCGATCACAGACAAGGTCTTGGAGGGTCGAGCCTTTCGAAATTCGCTGATATCATCCGGAGACATGGAATCCACTACCATCAGTGCCCATGCAGGTTTCCTTACGGAAATTCTGGACCGAATGGGGAGGGTCTTTGAAGGTCGTGTTACACCGATTGCCCTAGCACGGAGAATTTTATCCACCGTTGCTTCCGGCAAGAGTGGACGCCTCTTTATATGGGACATGGATAAGGCGCAGGACTATGTTCTCTTCGTCGATAATGGCTATATTTCGTTCATCTCAAGTTCGGGGTTTCGCGGGAGCCTCGAACGTGAACTAGCGGCGAACAGCCAGAGCCCAATCGAACTGAGCGGACCGGTTTATCCTGGACGAAGATTGATCACTCAACTGCAGCGAGATCTCCAACTTCCGGAAGACCCAACTGTATCTTTCGTGATCTCGACATCCATTGAGTCTTCCGCAAAAATGCTCGGTGTCAAGAACGTCAAGCTGAGTTGGGTTGAGGGCTTACCGCAGCACGAATCTTACTTGAATTTACCTATTGCAGAGTTTATCCAACTTGCACTTGAGACTACGGCCTCTCCTCAAGACCTCCATAACGCCGTTAGCCAGATAAGCCGTACGCTCTATCCTCGAAATGCAACAGACTGGAAGCCGTGGTTCCCGGTCGCGGTTCATGGATTGTTTGAGGTACCGAGCGATCATTATCGCATGGATGAATTGGTGCGCCTGTTCAAGAGTCATAGGGCAGACAAAGCAACAGAAGCGTCTGTTAATGCTGGTCTTCTTACTTTTCTTAGTAGTGGTTATTTACAACAAGGCAAACCGGCTGAGCCAAATGCCATCGAGGGCTCTAAGCCTCAGGTGGCGACAAAAGTTCCAGAGAAAGATGTATATCCGAAGAATTATTATAAGCGACTGAATGTCGCGGCTGACGCGACCATTTTGGACATTAGGCGGGCATTTCAAGCCAGGATTGCTGATCTCGATTCGAATCATGAAACAGACGAGCAGCGTACGGCTGCACGACATGCATACGAAGAGGCAGAGATTATTTTGACCGATCGCATGACTCGTCAAGCGTATGATGAGGCATTAGCGGCAAAAGTCGACTTTGTTGAACACGGATTAGCTGCTCGCATTTTGGCTGAACATTTTCGTAAAGAAGGCGAGAGGCGCTTACGTAATCGAAGCTACGAAGAAGCCCGAAATGCATTTGAGCGAGCGCTGAAATATGAGTCGAATGATGAAGTCACATTACAACTTCATTGGGCAACATTTCTGGAGGGTGAACAAACACAAGAACGAGCAAATGTGGTCATTGAGAATATGAAAGCGCTCGAAGATGGCCAACTTGGGCATGATAAGCTGTACTTGTATTACGGGAAGGTACTTCGACTGTGTGGTAACCTTGAGACAGCACGCAAGCATCTAAATAAAGCCGTAGAATTCAACAAAGACAATCAGGAAGCCTGGGGCGAGTTAAGACTTCTCAACTCTACACATTCGAAACGTAGTTCAACCTCAATGAAAATTTCGCTGTCCGCAGATGCATTGGATGTCAAAGCTGTCGTGATTTATAGCTTTATCTGCTTGGGGCTGATGTATGGGCTTGCTCACTTTGTCCCTAGTGGGCGAACTGAATGGCCCATGGTGGACAATCAGCAGTTGGTGAATCAGACCCAATCAGACGATGAGTATCAAACATTTTTGGCACAACAGCTTCGAGACCGAATTGAAAAGGAGAGGGCTGAGTCAAAGACGATCCCACAAAGTAAACGGGTGTGGGGTAATGTCGAGTACTACCACTTGGCAGACGATAGCTGGTTTATGACGCGAAGGGCCCTGCTTTTGGTTATGGGCATTGTTGGAATACTGATATTTGTTCGGGGGCGGAAGGAATATCTATTTCCTGAGTCTGCCAATTACGGCTATGCCGTCATTGCTTTGCCGTATGGTTTGATCGTTGGCTTTCTTTCTTATGCGCCGGAAACAATCACACCACTCACTGGATTGCTCGTGATGGGATTATGCACTGCCTTGGCTGAGCATGTGTTCTTCTTCGGATTCCTCGGCAGGAGCTTATTGATTCAAATGGAGAGTAGACTCTCTAGC
>JBMYRY010000121.1:0-7281 GCA_049602795.1 Bradymonadia bacterium | reverse complement strand
GGCAATTCGAACTGCAGGACCGCCACTCCGAAGCAATGGAAGGCTACCAAAGCGCGTGCAAGCTGAAGCCGAGCTTTCCAGAGCCCTATCAATGTCTGGGAAGACTACTCGCCTTGAATGGACAACTAATCGATGCGCTCACGTGTCTTAATCAAGCCTTAGCTCTCGACGAGGATGTACAAACACGTCAATGGCGCGGCTATGTGTTGGGTCGTCTGCATCGGTACGAGGATGCCCTGGCTGACTATCTTCAACTTCGGCATTTGTGTGACCCACAAATCGAAGTCAATATTGGTCGTATGCTACTCGCGCTACGCCGCTTTGATGAAGCTGAGGATGTGTTGGTGGTTGTCTCGGATCCCAGCGCTGAACAATTAATGAATGCAATCCCTCGATACAGAGAATTTGAGGTCATCGCCGAAGATGTACGTTCTATTCGATATCTTTTTGGTGGTACATGTGTTCTCGGTACGCTTGGTGAAGAGGCGCTCCGAATTACTGATGAAAAATACCAACTGCTTGATTATCCGTACATTGCCTTTACGATCCATCGGTTCTTTGCCCTGAAGGATAAGTACCAATGGCAGTTTGATGCGGTCCTTGGTACCGGTATTCGGCATAAACCGTTTGCCCAGGCGATGGCTCGTCTACTTAATTTGCCGTGGCATGAGGAACCCGTGGACAGTGACACAAGATATCTCGTCTGTAGTAGCGTGTTGAATGGGGTGCCGGACGCCGCAGCAATGACTCAAAATGTTCGCTCGAAAGGTGCGCCCCACTTGCATTTTGCGCTTGGCATGATTCCAAAGGGCGATCCGAACCCCAAAGAACCTCACATTATTGGATTTGTAAATCGCTGTGCTGTGCCCTGGTATAAAGTCGAAGCCTTTTCAAGATTAGAATCGACGGTCGACCATGAAGGGGATAGCTTACCAGGATTACGAGTGGGTCCAGCTTTCATTAACCCGAATAGCAGTGAAGTCGTCGATGCGATTATCGCCACCGTGGAGAGTTCTAGACTTGATGACGCGTGGTCAAGTATTGAGCAATGGTACCACACGCATGCAAGGATACGCTGCCGTCAGTGGGATTTTGCCGTTGATGACTTTGTATGAGGCGTGTGTCTGTGTTAGCGTTCGCCCTTCTTGAGTGAGTCACCATCAAAACCGAGAACGATTGTGCTTAAATCTATACCCGTCATTGCGCTAGGCGCCGGTCTTTGCCTGATTCTGATGGAAATCGTGTTGACCGGTCTGACGATGCCTTTCGGCAACCTTCTCAGCAGTACTGCGGTCAGCTTTGGACTCTTAGGACCGTTCGTGTTTCCGCTTAGCCTGGTGATGACGCTTGTGTTTGGACTCGGGCTTGTTGCTTGGCGAACTTACGGGTCGGCGACGTCGATTAAGCCTTTAGATACATTCTTTCTAAGTCTCTACGCGCTCTTGACTTGCCTTGCAGCTGTCAAGATTGGTCTGACGGTTGGTGGTCTGGTTAAGCGGAGCTTTAGGCAAGCAGATTACCAGCATTTAGCGATCAGCTTGGCTGTCTTGATGACAGTCTTATCGGCGGTTTTCCTCTTTGCTGCTGTGCGCAGGTTGATTGCTCAACTCGTCAGAAGGGGGCTCGATGGGCGAGCGAGTGAATCATTTCGTTGGGCTCATTTTTGCCTCAGTTTCTCGCTCGTTACAGCAGCGGGTATCTTGAATATAGAGATGTTTTTCCCATTACTTGATTCAGTCGATTTACGTGCGCTCTGGCTTGTCTGGGCATGGGGCTCTGCGCTTGTGCTGTTGATGATCGTATCGCCATCGTTACCGCGTAAATCGTGGATGTGGGCAGTCGGGGTCATTCTGACCATCATCTTTAGCTTGATGGGAGCAGAGCGTTTGTTGGGTGGTGTCTATCCGCTGACGGGACTAATCGAGCGACATACGGTTTTGACCAAGCATGCTATGCGTTTGTATCAACGTGTCACCGACAATGATGGTGATGGGGTATCGGCTCACTTCGGGGGTCAAGACTGTGATGACAACGATGCTTCGGTAACACCGGGGCGCCTAGATCTACCAAATGATGGGATTGACCAAAATTGTACCGGGTCTGACTTCGACGATCGAAAATTAGGTCTGCCGTTAACATCGACCAAAAAAGCGTTGAAAGAGAGTCGGCCGAATATCATTTTATTGACCATCGATGCCTTGCGGTACGATCGGCTGCTTGAAGATATGCCCTTTTTGAAGAGTCTGGGTGAGGAGAGTATTTTCTTTACGAATGCCTATAGCCATGGGGCATCTACGTACTGGTCACTTGCCTCTCTGCTAACGAGCAAACTCCCGAGTCGACTCATCATGGGTCGCGACCAAACTCCGGTACCTTCTGAGACACTTCTGCCAGAGGTACTTCAGCGAAATGGCTGGACGACTCATTTGTTTGCGAATGTCACTGTGTTCTTTGTTCGCGGATTAAGCCAGGGCTTCAGGCATGGCGATAAGGATTATGCCACGAGCCACTACTCTGTTCACGGTGCTAAACCAGCCTCAAAACATCTGACTGACGGCATGTTGAAGCGATTAGACCGAGTCAAAAAACAACGAAAGAACCAGCCGTTTTTTCTATGGGGACATTATTACGACCCACACGATCCTTATTTCGATGTCCCTGGCTTTCCGAGCGAAAGTGCCGATGATTTTGACCGGTATCGGGCGATATGCGCGTCGGTTGATCATGCGCTCAAACGGTTCGTGGAGGGGTTGAAGAAACGACAGCTTTGGGAGAATACCATTCTGGTCGTAACCGCCGACCACGGAGAGGAGTTTGGTGAACATGGTGGACGATTCCACGGCAAGAGCTTGTACGAAGAAATGACGCGTGTACCGTTGCTGATAAAGGTGCCGGGTGTATCTGGTCGACGGGTGAGTGTGCCCGTTGGGCAGATCGATATTGCGCCCACGTTGTTGAGTTTACTTAAACTCGATTCCGTGCCTGCACATCGAGGGCAGGATCATTCCGCATCAATCGTCGATGATACCCCGTTTATCGGCAACCCCGTCATGCTAGAGGTTCTGCCAGATAGCAATTACGGCGGACATATTTTGGGGATGCGTAATGGGAAAATGAAAATCTTATATGCGCCTAGAACGCATCGATTTGAAATTTTTGACCTGGAGAACGATCCCTATGAACAGCGGAATGTTGCGGAGAATTATCCTGAACTGCGAGCAGAGATTCTCCAGCATGTAGATGCACATCTATATCACCTGGCATTAGGCAAGACCGGCGCTAAACTGCCCTTAGGGACGCCCAAAGGTTTTCCGCGTCAGGGCCGGAAGCGTTAGTCACCACGCCTTCTGCAGCGCGCTTCCGCGGTAATAATGTTTCAAGATGCGATCGAATGCGTGCCCTTCGCGTGCCATGCCAATTGCACCATGTTGACACATGCCGACCCCGTGCCCAAAGCCCGCCCCATGAAAAGTCCATGACCTAGGCAATTTGGATTTGCCCGTAAGATTAGGTGAGGCAATCCAGAGTCCACTCTTAAGATGTCCGAGAATTTTTCGATTGGTGTATTCTCCCTCAATCAACACGTTGCCGTGTTGTCCTTCATATCGGACGCTCAATGCTCTACCGCTTCGACCTCGTCTAACCACCTCTAAATTCATGAGTGCGCCAATGTCTCGATACGTTCGAACTTTGGCTGCAATTTTGTCGCTGCGTACAGTCTTCGTCCAACGGTATGTCTTTGCCGCTTCGCCAGACTTTTTGCAAAAGGAATTAGGGCTCGTGGTAACGAAGGTTTGGATGTCATCGGTGGCCATCAACGTGGCCTCACTGTTGAGTGTGTCTCGAAAGCCCGGATGCGCTGTCTTAATCTGACCGCCCCATACGAGATGCGAACTCTCGGAGTGTCCTCCGCAGGTCGAACTGTACGTGGTGTCGACTAATCCTTGTTGATCGAACAGAAGTTGGCCTCGAGTTTCTTTAACAGCTTTTGATGTGCGTTTGTGAAGTCGTGCGCGTCCTGTGTAGACTTGGCAATGGGTTTCAGCGCAAAGCAGATAAGGGTCTGCCAGATGTCGGGTACCGATTTTGGCGAGTAATTGTCCCCGAGCGGCCACGGCTTGCGCCTTTAGAGCTTCGAGAGGTGCAGAGGTGTAAAGTTCGGATGGAACAACCCCTTCAAGTAGCCGCTCCGCGCTCAAAACATTTACAACTGCGAGTTGCCCGGACTGGTCGATGGCGACGTAGATGAGTCCATTGTAGCTTCTTGCTTCTACGCCTGATCGAGGTGTGCCTTGACCCCATTTGAGCTTATCGAAAAAAATAGGCGTGTTGTTCTGACCTTCAAACCAGAGGACATCCTTTCCCGTTACCGTGATGCCCGTGCGTTGTTCATGGGCTTTTATGGTACCCGATGCTGGTTCTAGAAGTTCTTCAAACACCGCGGTGTTCTGCCCAAAATGTGCTTTCAAGTTTGTGGCGGCGAGTGTCGCTAGTTTTTCGCTATCGTAGGGACCCACGGCGACAACGAGTTGTCGAGTATCCAGGGTATGCCCTGATAAGCCCATTACCGAACCAGCTTCGAAGCGTCTTATCGCTAATTTGAGTTCTAGTGCCTTCGCTTGAAGTGACTTGATTTCTTGAAATTGAGCGGCACCGACCGTACCAATATTGACCCAATGTCGTACTTTTGCGGGTGAAGCTTGAGCCACAGTGATTAGCCACTTTGATTGATTCTTTACTTCGAGTCTCTCTTCCGAATGACCATTGAGCATGACTCGAACGCCCCGTTTGGCTTTGAGGGTGATTTGTGATTGTGCCTCACTCACTCGGACGCTAACCAAGGGCTCTCCATTTCTGTCGAAGACGAATTTATTGGAGTAGAGCGCTTGCGTTCGGTCCCGCCGAGTCATGTCGAATCCGTGGCTGACGGTCGCTGAACCCATGGTGAAGACGAGACCGAGAGATAAAAAGCAATGGCGAAAGTGATTCATAATCCGTTATGTACGGCATAGCGCCTCAGGCAGCAACTATTGGATGGCTAATTGGAGAAAATTCGTGAAGTTTAAAAAGCCTGTTCTGGAGATTCAGCCAACCACGCTTTGGGATTATCCATCCCAGCATTACGGGCGTGGTATGCAAGGTCGAGCTGACTATAAGGGGGCGACGCCATCCTATGTGATTTGGAATCTTCTCAAACGCTACACGAGGGAAGGCGATGTGGTTGTTGATCCTTTTTGTGGGTCTGGGACGACACTCGATGTGTGCACAGATCTTGACCGAAGAGGCAAAGGTTTCGACCTGCAACGTATCCATCCTGAGGTGGAGATCGCCGACGCCCGAGCTTTACCGATCGCTGATGAATCAGTTGATTTCGTTTTCGCTGATCCGCCGTATTCAACCAACCTAAAGTACAGCGATGATGACCGATGCATTGGGAAGTTGTCCGCGTATCGTTCCGGGTATTTTGAGGCGATGGGGGAGGTGTTTGACGAGATCCATCGTGTCCTGAAGCCAAAACGCTACCTAGGCATTTACGTCTGCGATTGTTATTCTAAGAAAGACGGTTTTGTACCCATTGGTTCAATGTTACAGCTAATGCTGTCTGAGCGGTTCAAACTCATTGACCACATCAGCGTCGTCCGTCGAAACAAGCAACTGAAACAGGGGAACCGGCGCGCTGCAACGCTTAAAAGTAATTCATTTATGCGCGGATTTAATCATCTGATTATTGCAAAAAAGGACGTTGGTTAAGCGCGATCTAAATGGTCAAGAATCACTGCGGTAACGCGCTCTACATCGTCAAAGGTTAAGGCTTCTCCGCGAGGGCTTCCACCAATACTTTCTCTACCGCCCCAACCTTTACCAAGGTCATTCCAGACTTCCATCAACCCTTTGGACCCAAATAGTTGAATGGCGGTTGATGTATCTACAACGCCCACGGTGATTTTTTTAAGTCGCTCGGCGTAGCTCACAACGATCGGTGCCATGCGGTACCAAACGTCGAAGCCCCAAACAGGGCTTTGTGTCACGACCACCCGAGCCTCATCTCTCAAGGCGTCAACACCACGACGTACTGGACCGAAAGGTGGTGTAGGTCGACTCAAATATTGGCCGGATCGATCTAGCAATGCCCTGACGCCTTCTTCTGCCCGTTCTCTACGAGCGCGATCAGACCGTATAGTTTTGTTTCGTTCCTTATCCGTCAGCCCTCCGGTAAGAACGCGTACCATTGCCTCAATACCGTCTCGAAAACCTTTCGCAGACTGCTCCAGACCTTGAATATGGTTAAACCATGCGAGTTCAGTCCCAAAGGGTTGGCTGAAGAGATCAATCCCGATTGGATCCACGTCAAAGGCGTTTACGAGTTCGTAGAGTTCTGAAGGCAGGTTGACTTTGGGCACAAGCGCAGCGAGAGCAATAATCGCGATAACAGCATCTGCATCGGGGGCACCTGTGACCACAAACTTTGGCGTGCCTTTGTGATGACCGTAGTGGTCCCTACAGGCTCTAATTGCAACGCCTTCTCGATGGCTTTCTTTCCCATGGTGGTCCATGTTTAGGGGGCCCATAACGGACCCGAATTGCCCAAATGCACATTCAATTGGTTCATATCCGGCGCTGGCTAACCGAACGGCTTCGTCGTAATTGTGTGTAAACCTAATGTCGAGGTCGGACATCATTTGCCTCATTTGCTTTTAGTGAACCACCGTTTCTTGAGCACTCGTAAATTACTTGTATGCCGGATCGTGATGAGAATGAATAGAACGAGCGTGAAGAGTTGTAGATCGAAGCTTGTATTGTTGAGCCGGCAAACGATGACGACCGTGCCCATGGCTAGCAAACTGCTCACAGCTGCAATGCGGAAGAATACAGCGGTGGCAATCCAAACGAATAGGGCGAGCCCAGCCGCAATGGGATTGACAATTGACAGGACACCGAGCGATGTGGCAACGCCTTTACCGCCTCTACCTCTGAGCCAAATCGAGTAGCAGTGTCCGAAAATCGAGCAGAATCCAGCAGTCAGCGCCCATGAGTAATCGAATTGCAGTCCCGCGAATGCGGCGAGCGCACCCTTACTGATGTCCAGAATGAGCACTGTTACGCCCGCTTTCCAGCCCATGAGTCGAGCCACATTGGTAGCGCCTACATTACGACTGCCCGCTGTCCGTGGATCGATGTCGAACCGTTTTCCGACGATCACTGCGAAGGGAATTGCGCCCACAAGGTAAGCACCTAAGGATAGTAAAAGAGCAGGGGTGTTCATTTGAGTTGAGTGAGTCC
>JBMYRY010000120.1:0-7295 GCA_049602795.1 Bradymonadia bacterium | reverse complement strand
TGAAGATTGACCCCAGTCAGTTCAAGTCGATGTTGGAAGTATCGTAAGGTCTCGTAAAACTCCTCTTTGCCGGGGATCTTCTTCGCGAGGTTAAATTGTCCGCCAATTTCCGATGCGGCATCGAACAAAGTGACATCATGACCGCGCTCTGCCGCCGTACTAGAAAACGCCAGCCCTGCCGGTCCGGCGCCGACTACAGCAATACGTTTTGGCTGCGGGGTGGGTGTGACGACCAACTCAGTCTCATGACACGCTTGCGGGTTGACTAAACAACTCGCGATCTTATTCTCGAACGCATGATCTAAACAGGCCTGATTACACGCGATGCAGGTATTGATTTGTTCGCTTTTCCCATCGGCGGCCTTACGGACAAAATCAGCATCCGCCAAGAAAGGGCGAGCCATTGAAATCATATCCGCATGTCCGTCTGCCAGAATCTGCTCTGCCAATTCTGGCGTGTTAATCCGGTTTGACGTCACGAGCGGTACGTTCACTTCCCCCATTAATCTGTGTGTTACCCATGAAAAGCTACCCCTCGGAACCATCGTCGCAATCGTAGGCACTCGGGCTTCGTGCCAGCCAATCCCGGTGTTGATGATACTGACGCCTTCGTCCTCAAGCGCCTTCGCGAGTTGAACGACTTCCGGCCAGCTACTCCCATCCGAGACCAAATCGATCATCGACAAACGGAAAATAATGATAAACGTTGAACTCACCGCTGCTCGCACGCCTCGAACAATCTCCAGTGCAAACCTCATACGATTCTCGTAGGTTCCGCCCCACTCATCTTGCCGATGGTTCGTTCGATTCACGAGAAACTGATTAATGAGGTAGCCCTCGGATCCCATGATCTCGACCCCATCATAGCCAGCAGATTCAGCGAGTGCCGCACACTTAACAAACGCATCTATGGTTTTGTGAATCTTTCGACCCGACATCGCCCTCGGCTTAAACCAGCTAATCGGAGATTTAATTGCGGAGGGGGCAACACAGAGTGGATGATATCCATAGCGACCGGAGTGAAGGACCTGTAAACAGATTTTGCCATCGTGCGCATGGACAGCATCCGTAACAACCCGATGTTTCCGTGCCTCAGATGCTGTAGCTAGCCTACCCGCAAACGGCTTGACCCAACCTTCTCGGTTTGGGGAAACACCACCAGTGACAATGAGACCGACGCCCCCAGCGGCTCGAGCACCAAAATAAGCTGCTAATTTTTCGAATCCCCCCTTCGCCTCCTCCAATCCAGTGTGCATCGAACCCATGAGCGTTCGATTTCTAATACGCGTAGACCCCAGGTCTAGCGGCTTCAACAAGTGGGGAAAATGTTCATTCATGTCTCGTCCATCCAACAGAATAAGTGTTGTAAGAAAGGCGTCTGCTACCCGTTCTCAATCTGATTTAAGTGAAAATGCGTGGCTCTTGAAAAATGCATGCAGCAGTTGCGTACTCTCGTCGGCGCCTAATTCGAACTTCTTCGCAAAGCTAGCTGCATCCGTCTCAATCCGATCCGTAAACCCATCTCGATACGCCAGGAGCCGAGACCGAGCCTCCGCCCCCGTCATGTCTGGATGAAACTGAACCGATACTATCGGAGCCCCCTCCACAAGAAAGCCCTGAGTCGACACCATTTCATTACTCAAAATCACTCGCGTCCCCAACGGCGTCTCCACCACAAAATCTGAGTGACCTGAGTGAACAGCGAACTCAGTTCCAAACTCGTGCAACATGGGACATTCATCACTCGCTGGGGTTTTCTGAACTCTCACTGTGCCGAGTTCTGCCCGCCCTGGATCTGTTCGCACTTCAGAGCCCAACCAGGCTCCAATCAGTTGATGTCCAAAACAAATGCCGAATGTGGGTAAGGAAAGTTGCGTCAGAACCTCTAACGTCTTGAACAAGGGCTGAACAAAGACCTGACTCAGGGGATGATGCACACTAAAGTCACCACTCCCACCAATTACAACGCCATCCACCTCTTTGAGTAGGTCAGCCTCAACCTGCTTTTCTACCGCATTTACGGTCACCAACTCGACCGCTAATCTCTGGAATTTCCTACGAACACAATCGGCCTCGTGCTCGAGCATTTTATCTTTCGGATCGCGTATTTGAATCAGAAGTATTCGCTTGTTCATGCCCCCACCGTCACGCTCTCACTGCCATCAAGCAAATCATTGGTTCCCTTTGACCCAACATACTGTACGATGATTCGATGCTAATGCGCTATACTGTTACAGCGACAGCCAAGAATTTCGATTGAGAAAGGAGTCTCGCGCTGCGAATCCACGGTAACTTACAAGGGCTCAAACCGGTTCATCGAAATCGGCTCGCCAAACTCTACGAGCGCGCGTGCGCTGAACAAGATATTATCTCCGTCGGTCTTGCGAACACCCTGTGTGAACTTTCGTTTGAAACAGGACGTCAAATCGGAATCACGATCGACCGACGCGGACGTATACGACACGTGATTGTTGGTGATGCTGAGCACATCTTCATCCCTGACCTAGGGCGTTCCCGCGCTGGTGAAGGTCGTTTCCGCGGCATTAGATTGGTCCATACTCATTTGCACGAGGAGTCCCTATCAGAGGAAGACCTTACGGACTTAATTCGCCTTCGCTTCGATCTCATTGCGGCGCTAGGCGTTGGGCGCGATGGTCGGCCTGGACGTCTATATCATACGCATCTCATGCCCTTCGGCTCTAAGGCACCGACCGCGCCTCAAATCGAAAGCACTGTGCATAAGAGCGCTGTTCAGTTCGACATATTCATCGAGGCGCTTGAAGAGGAATTCGCCAGACGAAATGTCGGGACCCTGGATACCGGAGATCAAACTCGAGCAATCGCCGTTCATGTCAGTACACCATCTCAAACCGTGAAGCCACAAACCGCGTTGAGAGAATTAGGTGAACTCGCGATGACGGCAAACGTCATCATCATGGATGCCTTGGTGCAGAAACGTAGACGCTTTGATCCGAAATACCTTGTCGGGCAAGGCAAGTTGAATGACCTACTCCAATTGACCATGCAACTTGATTGTGAGCTTGTGATCTTCGACCAAAGCCTCACCCCAAATCAAGTGCGCTGTATCTCAGAAGCCACCGACGTCAAGGTCATAGACCGCAGTATGTTAATACTGGATATCTTTGCGAGTCGGGCGCTGACCCGAGAAGGGAAGCTCGCGGTTGAGCTGGCCCAATTACAGTACCTTCTCCCTCGACTTGCCCACAAGAATACAGCATTTTCGAGACTTGCCGGTGGTATTGGTGGTCGAGGTCCAGGTGAAACCAAGCTGGAAATCGATCGACGACGAGCTCGAGACCGCATCGGCAGTATCAAGAAGCAACTTGCCCAAACCGAGGTTCAGCGTAGAAATCGACGACGAAGGCGCAATCACCGACAAGTGCCCAAGGTGTCCATTCTCGGTTACACAAACGCCGGCAAAAGTACGATGTTTAATGCGATTACCCAATCGAAGGTGCTGACAGAAGACAAACTCTTCGCAACCCTAGACGTCACGACTCGACGTATCCGTTTCCCCCGAGAAAGGGAACTTGTCATGAGCGACACGGTGGGCTTCATTCGGGATCTGCCAGAAGCCCTGGTCGATGCCTTCAAAGCGACGCTAGAAGAGAGCCAAGATGCTGACCTCCTCATTCATGTAGTGGACATGTCAGACCCACAAATGGCTGCCCATATAGAATCAGTTCAAGAGATTCTAAGCGATATGGATCTGCTGGAACATGATCGCATCATTTTGCTGAATAAAGCCGACAAAGTTGAACCTGAGCTTCAAGAGAGTCTATGTGCGCAATACGGTGCATACGGCGTTTCAGCTCAACATCCTAAAACGCTTCGCCCGATTCTCGAACTAATCGAAAGAAAGCTGTGGCAAACCGATGATCTGAGCACAAATGAAGCCTATGAAATCCATCATTACGATGAGGAGCGACATTCATGAATCACGACGTTACCAATCAAGTTCCGCTGTTTGAAGGTCGAAACCTGTTCACGTCTGATCCATTTCTTCAAAACATCCTAGCGACGCTTACCGAGAATAATTTTACAGAACTCCTGACTACATTCGGTGCATCATGTGGAACAAGGGAGCGTTTCGAAGCGGGTCGTCTGGCCAACGAGAACCCGCCCAAGTTAAAAAGCTTTGACCGATTCGGGCACCGAACAAACGAGGTCGAGTATCACCCTAGCTACCACGAACTGATGCGATTTAGCATGGCCAATGGGCTGCATACATCTCCTTGGGCACCCGCACCGCCAGGTCGTCTAATCGCTCGCTGTGCACAAAACTATATGATGACCCAGGTAGAAGCCGGACATGGGTGCCCAATCACAATGACCTTTGCGGCGGTTCCCGCACTGAAGGCGGCTGGTGGCGCTGGTGAAACGTGGATCCCGAGGCTTCTTGCCACCGAGTACGACGCGCGAAACATCCCCGCAAGTGAGAAGTCCGCCTGTACCGTTGGTATGGCGATGACCGAAAAACAGGGGGGGTCAGATGTAAGGGCGAATCAAACAATCGCCACGCCAAATTCGGATGGCTCATTCAAATTAGACGGGCATAAATGGTTTTGCTCGGCCCCAATGAGCGATCTTTTTTTGACGCTTGCGAAGGTCGATGAGCAACTCACCTGCTTTCTCGTGCCTCGCTGGGACGATAAAGACACCCCGAATCGAATGCACATTCAACGGCTCAAGGACAAAGTAGGAAACCGCTCCAACGCCTCCTCCGAGATCGAATATCACGGTGCCTATGCGCAACAACTAGGTCCTATAGGACGAGGCGTCCCGACTATTATCGAAATGGTCACACATACTCGGCTCGACTGTGTCGTTGCCAGTGCCTCCAACATACGACTCGCCGCCGCACATGCTCTTCACCACGCCCAGCATCGACGGGTCTTCGGACAGAAACTGTTCGAACAACCACTCATGCGTAGCGTTCTCGCTGACCTATCTCTGGAAGCAATGGCGAGTACAGCGATGGCATTTGACATCGCGAGCATTTACGAGCGCAATAAGGCTGAACCCCAATTGATTCCGTTTGCTCGTTTATATACAGCCATCGGAAAATATTGGGTATGCAAGCGCGCCTCGGCTGCCGTCACCGAAGCGATGGAATGTCATGGAGGCAACGGTTTTGTCTACCCTCATTTGATGGCCCGCCTTTACACCGAAGCGCCACTCAACAGTATTTGGGAAGGGTCCGGTAATGTCATATGCTTGGACGTTTTGCGAACACTCTCAAAGACACCAGAGTTAATTCAGACTTTCCTGAGCTACGTTCAGAATGCGTGTCAAAATGTGTCCGGCATAGACACCTTTATCTCTCAACTCAGCAGGCGTATGAAAGGCGATTCGTTCATCGTAGAGGCGCGTCGAATCGTGGAAGATATGGCTCTTCTGCTGCAAGCAAGTGCCCTGTCGAAATTTGCATCTCCAACCATTGCATCAAGTTTCGTGACGGCCCGCATCCTCGACCGAAGTCTAAACCTAGGGGCGATTTCAAGTCATTGCGCAATTGACGAACTCATCGCGGGACTTGAAAAGTGAACATCCCTCCGGCAGTGGATTCTTCATTCTGGGTCAATGGTATCCTCGATGGTAACTTTGACCCGAGAGACCCGGGGCTCTTATCGGGACTTAGTATCTTCGAGACAATGCGAACCTATGGCACCCACATCTTTCGGCTAGAAGATCATTATGAACGCTTGCTGAATTCCGCTCTTGCAGTGGGCATTACTCCACCCTCATTCGGACACTTTAAAAATGAATTGCGCACGAAAGCGGCTCCGAATGTTAGCTTGAGGTATCTGATAACCGGTGGCGGTCAAGAAGTCATTTATCGCGAACCACTCGACCCAAAGCAAGTAGGTAGACCCATTCATCTGGGTGCAATCACCATTCATCAAAGTTCTTCGCTACCGGGTGATGTTAAACACGGCTCTCGTGCAGAATGGGTACTCTCTGCGCGACAACAAGGCGTTGATGAGGTTCTCTTGTGTAGCGAAAACGGTGAAATTCTAGAGGCGAATCGGTCTGCATTCATTGCCGTATCTCAGGGGGTAATCACGCTGCCGCCAACGGATAAAAAGAGGCTCAAAAGTGTTACTCTTGGGGCGGTTTTAGATGCGCTATCTACGCTACAACTGAAAGTTGAGGTGAAACCGATGTTTCTACACGAGACATTCGATGAAGCGTATGTCGTCTCAACATTGAAAGGGATTTCGCCCGTTGTGTCCATTCAAGGGCGCCCTGTTCACTCCCCCGGTCCAGTTGGCAGGCAACTTCAGCACGCTTTTGGCACCTTAGTCAAACTCGAGGCCGATTAACGCCGAAAGTCCTTTGGATTTATGTTCGCCCGAGTAATCCATCGATACACCTGTTGTCGATGTACCCCCAGCTTACGAGCAACCTCTGCTACGTTACCACGCGCCGCTCTCAACAGAGCTTCAATTTCCGGCTGAGACTCATGCGGCTGCTCCATCTCAGGTAAATCACATGAAGAAACGAAAGAGGGCAGATGTTGAGGCAGAATGCTAGAACTTTCCTCCTGATAGAGTAATGCCTGTTCGGCAGCCTTTTTGACCCCGCGAACATTTTCTCGCCATGGCGCATGCAGGAGACGCTTCGCCACGGTTAAACCAAACGAACGCCCGCTACTGAACGTGTCAAACAAATGCAATATTTCATCTCTGCGCTCTTTGAGCGGCGGTACAATGCACGTAACGCCCCGCAGCCGGGCAAGCAGGTCTTCCCGAAACGTGCCCTTCGCTACCCGCTCGTCTAGGTCAACGTGCGTAGCGGTCAAGATCCGCACATCCACGACTTTGGCACGGTCAGCGCCCACGGGTCGAATTTCATTAGATTCACACACCCTCAAGAGCGTAGCCTGAACTTCAAGCGGTAGTTCAGCGACCTCGTCCAAAAATAACGTACCCTCGTGCGCCGTCTGAAATAAGCCTGAGCGATGTTCGCTCGCCCCTGAAAAAGACCCCTTTAGATGTCCAAAGAGTTCACTGGCTATCAATTCTCTCGGCATCGCTCCGCAGTTAACAGCAACAAACTTACCTCCCCGACCACTCCACTCATGAATCTTGGCAGCAAGACGTTCTTTGCCCGCTCCTGTGGGTCCTTGAATCAAGATTGACAACGCTGAGCCTGCCGCTCGTCTCGCCAGATCCTCGGCTTCCAAACGAACCACGGATCCAGTGTCATTCAAAAAACCTCCCAAAGAGGAGATCCCCATTTCAAGACGACAATAAACGAATAATGTTCGA
>JBMYRY010000119.1:0-7297 GCA_049602795.1 Bradymonadia bacterium | reverse complement strand
AGAAAGAGGTGGTTCGTGGCGGGAGTTTTGCATTCAGCAAGAAGTTTCTTGAAGCACCGTCTCGTTGGCAGGAAAATGCCAATGGTTCGAGCATGACGATAGGCTTCCGTTTATTGACTACAAGCGCGCTTAAATAGCTCTCGTGCTGTTGCCATTGGCTGTGTTAGGACATGGACAGTCACTGTGTGAAAGAAAATGGCTGTCACGCAAGAGCATTTGCAACATCCACAGGAAGGGGATCCTTTAGGGTGCATTTACTTATGCGTGACAACCCGCCTCCACCAGATAAAGCGGGTGGTCTAAGTGAAGGCGTTGTTGTTGGGAGAGGACGGGCATTGACTGTCTCATCGCCCAGCTATGGACGATGGAATACTGTCGCCGTTAATTCTCCACCCCTTACTGCCGTGGATAACTGAGTTTTGAGTGATTTGCCTAGAGTATTGATGTGCCTTTCGGCGGAATGCGCGGTCTCACCGGCGTATTGAACATTCGCTCTTAGGGTATCAGATTGACGATGAACAGAATTCATCTGTGCTGAACTGAAGGGGGACTGCGGGCGGAGTACGGCTACGTTCGTGCCTTGTCAGCCGCGTGCACATCACCGATGCGATTTAAATTCCAATAGCGTTCTCGGGAGTGGCTTGTTAGAAACGCTCAAAGTTTCGGAGGGGACATGAGCGAAAAATCTTATTTGACAGCACCAGTTGCATCGGACCGGATGCCGAAGGGCATTCCATATATTATTGGTAATGAAGCAGCCGAACGATTCAGTTTTTACGGTATGAAGGGGATCTTGACGATCTTCATGACCAAATATTTGTTTCTTCTGTCGGACACCGCTGGGACGGCAATGCCGCGTGAGCAAGCCGTCGCGCAATATCATGACTTTACTTCACTTGTGTACTTTACGCCGGTCTTGGGAGCCCTCGTCGCCGACATATGGTTGGGTAAATATCACACCATCTTGAGTTTGTCTTTGGTGTATTGTGCCGGACACTTTGCCCTCGCTTTAATGGGGAGTTCCGGTATGACGCCCGAGAACTGGATGCTCACGGGGCTCTTTTTGATTGCGCTTGGTTCTGGCGGTATCAAACCGTGTGTATCGGCACATGTTGGTGACCAATTCGGTAAGAGCAATGCGCATTTGCTCGAGAAGGTGTTCGGGTGGTTTTACATCTCAATTAATGTGGGCGCCGCTGCATCGACACTGGCAACGCCTTGGCTCTTGGAGTGGTACGGTCCACATTGGGCCTTCGGTGTTCCGGGGGTCTTGATGGCGATAGCAACCCTCTTGTTTTGGATGGGTCGGGACGTGTTTGTCCATATTCCTGCCCGGGGGGCTGAATTTGTCAAAGAGGTGTTCTCTAAAGAGGGTCTGTTAACCATAGGGAAGCTTTTTATCATCTTCCTCTTTGTGGCAGTGTTTTGGGCTTTGTTTGATCAAACCGGATCATCCTGGGTTCTTCAAGCTGAAGACTTGGATAGGCATTGGCTGGGGATTCATTGGTTGCCTTCTCAGATTCAGGCGATTAACCCGGTGATGATCGTAACGTTGGTGCCCTTGTTCAGTTACGTCGTATATCCCGCAATCGACAAGGTCTTTAAACTGACACCGTTGAGAAAGATTTCCATCGGTCTTTTTGTAATGGTGCCGGGGTTTGCATTAGTTTCGCTTGTACAAAGTTGGATTGACGGTGGACAAACGCCCTCCATTGCCTGGCAATTATTTGCCTATGCAATCCTAACAGCGTCTGAAGTCATGGTGTCCATCACGTGTCTTGAATTTGCATACACCCAAGCGCCAAAGAGTATGAAGTCTTTGGTCATGGCGGTATTTTTGTTTTCGGTCAGTTTGGGTAATTTATTTACGAGCGTCGTCAATAAAGTGATTCTGGTGGACACTGGCGATAGCAAGAGTATCGAAGCTGTCACGCGCGAGCAGCTTTCGGTAGCAGAAACTATGATCAGAAAGCATTTTGATTCAAACGAGGCTCGTTTGCCGCAGACGCCAGAGGCAAAGAAGCATCTCGATGGCATACTCGATGAGCAAGGCTCTCCGATTCAATATCGATTAATTAATCGTAATCTCTACAAATTAACCAGCTTGGGACCTGACAAGACTTTTATGACGTCTGATGATGTCATTTTGAAGGTGTCTATCTCTCGTCCAAATGCTGAGAATAGCCAGACTGATAAGCCGTTAACCTGGCGTGAGAATCGTCTAATAGAATTGCTTGGCGACGAAGGCAAGGCGATGGTTCAGCGAGAGCGTGGTGGCGTTCCAACGCTCGAGTTTGATACCAAATTTCAAGTGGGCGGGCAGAGTAAATTGGAAGGTGCCGCTTACTTTTGGTTTTGGACATGGACCATGCTCGCTACTGCGGTTTTATTCGTTTTCATCGCCCTGTGGTACAGACCAAAGACCTACCTGCAAGAAGAAGTCATTGTAGATTTGTGACGCTACGGAATGGTGTGAGGCGAGAAAGACGCCCTAGTGTGGTCACGTTGAGCTGATGCCGCTCTCTTAGCAGCCTTCTCGACATTCGAGGCGAAGCAGATACTCAACCTCTTCTTCTAAGACTGGTTCGAGCATGAGCAAATAGTGACCACTGAAGGGGACATCGAAGGCGAGTTCGCCGGCTTCAACCTGAGGGTCGAGGGGCTCCGACAGCGATAGCGTCACAACTTCAGTCCAAACGCCTGAATCTGGTTCGGCTCCGAAGATGTGCATTGAGGTCCATCCACTACTAAATCCCAAGAGTTCAACTCGCATGCCCTCATCTAGCTGGGTGTCAAAGCCTGTGAGAGACGATAGTTCGCCAAGTTTGGTGGACCCATCCACAAATAATGCCCCTGCGTGAGACCACGTGGATTCGTTGGTGATGGACTCACCGGTTGGTGCCTCATAGCTTTTTGGTAAGAGGCGTTGTCCGTTGAACGGTGTCGTTCCATCTGAAGACAGAGGCTGGGCACAGCCGACAAAAAGCAGCAGACTGACAGTAATTACGTTAAAGTTTTTCATGAGAGTCTCCTATAAAATGCCTGGTCCGCGAGAATTAGTTACGGTCAAAGTGGCTTCTCGAACATCATCATAGAACAAGCACAGGTTGGCTGCTTCTCGTCCAGTGGATACGGCCTTCTCCATAAGTGCAGATGGGTAATTTGTTTTGAGCCAATCACCCGCCAGTGACAGGCGATCTCCGCCGACTTGGAAAATGAAGCTACTACGTGGGCGGGTTTGTCCCTGACCTACGCCGAATGATGTAAAGTCCTCGAATGTGCCTACTGATTGTGCGAGAACTCTGGCGCCGCCGAGCCCTGGGAGAATTTCGTCCACAACCGATGAGACTCGCGACCAAAGCTGTGACTCATCGAGCGCCACAATTTCAGGGTTGGCGTAGAGATGTAATTCCAAGACACTCCCTCCTGTTCGTGCTGCCCATTCCGCCGATTCTTCTTCGAGCAGATGAAATTGAACGGCCAAATTGATTGGTTTATGCTGTGGGGTTTCGATGATGTCCGGCACTTCTTCCGTTGGCTGGCGGTCCAGCCAGAACCGAGCAACCCGATAGGGGAGCGCCACTTCTAACTCATTGACTTTATCTTGCAATCCGGCAACGACCTCTTGACTGATCTCATCTGCCGCTACGGAGTTATTGAGAATCGACTGCGTACCAGGAATCGAGGTTGCTAAGATCACCCAGTCGTAACGGACGTCATCATCCACTTCCTTGACGGGACAGCTATCTTCAAACACTAATCCTTTAACTGGGGTGTCAGTCATGATCGTTGCACCTCGTTCACGGAGGTATTTCACCCATGGGTCAATGACAGCCGTCGCATGATCCTTTGTTGTCACCTCTCGGTTCATTGCCCGCGGATCGCTCATGAAGTAGAGGTGCATGAATTGCACCATTTCGGCGGCGCTTACGATGTCAACATCGTTGAGCGTAACGGATGCAGCGGGCTCCATGATCAAGTTGTAGAATGTCTTTGAAACCCTTGATTTCGCCCATTCCGCAAACGTGATGTTGTCGAGACGGTCATACACGGTGTCGTGATTGTAGCCCACCACATCTTGCAGCATGCCGAGTTGTCTAAAGGCAGAGAACAGACTCAGGTTCGGGGACCGTCGGAGTAATTGAATCAAATTAAGCGGATAGATTGGTGGTTCGCTCTTTAAAACCTCGGGTTCGTAATCTCGGAAGATGAAGTGGATTTCATTGTAAGGCACAAAATCGTCATCGATGCCAAGCCGACGCCGTATGTCCTTGAAGTTATGATAGTTGTGAAACCACATGTGGAGACCATGCTCTACATTAAAGGTGCCTTCTGCATTCGTCTCTGTTCTCGTACCGAGCTTTCCTCCGAGGAAAGGTGCGGCTTCTTTCACCGTCACGGTATATCCACGGTCGCACAACTCGAGTGCTGCTGAGAGACCCGCGAGTCCGCCTCCCACAATCAGAACATGACGCGATTCGTCTGGTCGAAGCATCAGCCTACCGTTTGGGTTCTGCGGCTCGATGGTTTGAACAGGTTTGGGCCTTGCATGTGCTTGACTAGGGCTAGCTGCCATCAGTCCTGCAGAAGTGGCTACACTTGTCTTTAGGAAACGTCTGCGGTCCATGGTTTGTTACCTCCTATTTTGTCGCACCTCGAAGCAAATGCTATGCCAAAATCAACCTGTGGGTAGGTTTTGGGGGTGAACTGCCTAGATTCGGGCATTGTAGGCTCTTTGGGGTGATGGGGTGTTGAGGCGTCGTTGGGGGGCATTTGTACCCAGAAGGGTGTGAAGTTGGGGTGCATACTACCCGTATTTGAACGGCGTGAAGACTTTTACGTGAATGGCATCACGTGTTGCTCGCAGGCATTTTGTCGGTGATACACAGCTGAAGTGGGTGGAACTCATGATCTGTCTGAGTTCAGGATGAATGGAGCGTCCTTCGAGAAAACGAGTCATCGAGTTCGAGAATGAGGTGTGCATGTCAGCGGTGCGGCACCAGGGAACGGGAGAATTAAGTGCCGTTGATTTATCTGTATTCGACGGTTTATCGGAAACCGTTCGGATGGTTCAGAGCGCGGAGTGTTTCATGATGCCGAGTCTTTGATTCGCCAGTTTACTTGGATTTCGGTTTTGTTGTGGCGGGGCCGGCGGCAGCCTTGCATGCGCGCATACAGGCATCTCTAGTACCGCCATTTTGGGCGCGGCACGCCTTTGAGCACGTCGCAAACTTAATCATGGGTAGCTTGAGTGTAGATGTCTTTGAACGCGATGTCTTCGGGGTTGACTCACGAGGATTACATCGATTGAGGCAGGCTGCTCGCTCCCCTGGAGTACCCTGAGTGCAGGCGGCTTTGCAGACGGTCAAGTCAATGGTTGGCTTTGGCGAACCAAGAAATGTTTCGCTGGTTTTGCACCGTCTCAGGCAGGCTTTACGACTACCGTCTGTTCGGGCCTCGCATGCTGCGCGACATTTCGCAGCGGAAAATGGCAGACGTATCTTCTTGACGGTCGTAGTCTGAGCGGAAGGCGATGTTGCAGTGCGTTGGATCTCCCGCGTGTTGCTTTTGCCTTCTGCTACTTTGTTTGGGGTTGCTGAGGATGGGGACTTGGAAGTTGTGTTGGTTTTGGACGGAGATGCTGCAGCTTCGACATCTCCTTGTTGAGCTTTTGTACAGCCGAATAGAGCGATTGTGCATAGGGTAAGGATACGAGTGATCATGTGACTCCTATTGATTGAAATGGATGCGGACCACGTCTGCGAGGCGACTCTAAGGAAACTAAAGGGATGATTCAACCATGTTTTATTCAACGATTCATTGCAACGGTGCTGCCTTGACGAAGTGAGCCCTCAAGAAAAAGAAGGCAGGGTCGACCTGTACAATACAAGCATCATGGTCTAAATGCGGTATAGACTGATTTGTAACCGGGTAAGCGTCTTAACCTTCCCTAAGTAACAGTGTATATCTAAGGGGCGGGTAATAAGAGGAGTGATGGATGTCTGTGGACACAATAGAGACGGATTTGGCTTCAAGACGTACCCTATGGTGGTTTCAGTTGATGCTCCTTATTGGCTTCTGTGTTGCGCCAGGGTGCTTTGTAGATGTTGCCTACCCAGAAAATTCTGGGGACCCGGCGCTTGACCGGGGAGGGATGACCAACGACCGCACTGCTGCTGATGTGCAGTTGGATGGGTTAAGCCCAGACGAGGGCTCGTACGGTGGTGGTGGTTTCGATGGGACGGTGGAACACACTGCTGATGCCACAGCGCCATCAGACATGGCTGTAGCGGTATCGGATACGGCAGTAGTTGCATCGGACATGGCTATAGCGCCATCCGACATGGCAGTAGCGCCATCGGATATGGCAGTAGCGCCATCGGATATGGCAGTAGCGCCATCGGATATGGCAGTAGCTCCGTCGGACATGGCAGTAGCGCCTCCAGACATGTCTCCCATAGACATGCGCTTAGCAGTAGATATGACACCTCCCCTTGATATGAGCGTTCAAGGAGGCTTCGATCCGACTGGTTGGGTGCACAATTTTCAGATCCGCATCACGCCGCCTGACATAGAAGGAGAGGTCCAAGATGTTCTTGTGTATCTCAAGCTTCCTGTTGACAACCTGAGGTTGAATGAATTCATGGAAACGCCGCGCCACGAGTTTAGATTCGTGACCACGGAGGGGCAGGAAGTGCCGTTCGATATTGTCACGTGTAATCCATCGGCGGGATCCAATCAGCTAGCGGTCATTTTGCGTCTACCACGCATTGTGCCCACGGCGCAGGCCGCGTTATTGCCTGATGGCGCGCAGCACCTCTTGATGTATGTGGGGAATCCGTCAGCCGTGGGGTGGGTGCAGCGCTTTTGGTCGGCAGGCGATGTGATGATGCTCAACGGCTGCGACGCACAGAGTTTGGTGTCTTCTCTTCAGGATGTGACGGGTAATGAGCATCATGGGTTGCCCCTCTCTGTCGGCGGCTCTAACTATAACTTAAGAAGCGGCCAATGGGGTCGCACGGCGCGGTTTCGTGGTGACAGTCGAGCGGTCTACGTGCCGTCTCTTGAGCCCCTTGGGAATGACCAGCCTTTTTCCCTCAGTTTTACACTCCAGAGTTTTGGCTGGAATGAATTGGAGCCCTTGTTTGATGGACGTCCAGTGGGTGAGGAGGCCATTCGGATTATTGTTAGTGAATCGGAGCAGAACTGTCTTGGGTACATTAGTTCATCGCGCACGGTTGAGAATGCGATTGCAGAATCCTTTCGTTGTAGTCCTAATCGAATTGAATCATATTTT
>JBMYRY010000118.1:0-7300 GCA_049602795.1 Bradymonadia bacterium | reverse complement strand
GAGTAAACAAGGTCAACAGACCGTCCAAAACCGTACCGCCAATGCCAAACTCAAGCCTCTTCGATGCAAGTAAGTCAAAACACTCCTTGGTTGCACTGTAATTACCTGTACGGAAAAGCGCTGAAGCTGATTCCATCTTTTTAGCGTGCTCCCGCTTCAAGCGCTCGTGCGTACGCACCAATCCGAAGCCGATCAACATAAGGAAGAAACAAAGGGCAATGATGAACCAATAGCGGTTATCACGCTCAAAGAACCGCCGGAAAAAGACAAAGCGAGGTCCCTCGAAAATGCGCCATGTTGTGGATCGAGTCCTTACAGGTCCAGTGTCAATGTCCGATCTTTGAAATGCCTTGCTCTGTGTTGGTTCTCGATAGACATGAACTGGTATCGGAGTCGGAGCATTGGGTTCCACACCAGACAGATCAGCATGTTCATTAATTGGAGACGAAGACAGCGGTACATTGGGTGAGGATGGTGCGACGATAATTTTGGGTTGTGGTTCTTCAATTGTCTCCAGTCGACGTGGTTGCGGTCGGGGACGAATAATCACCGGAGTGGTCGTTCTACCGTCTGAATAATCGCTGATGTCGCTAGGAGAAAGTTGAGCTTTATCAACCGAAACTGATGGTGTCTTTCGAACCTCCCCCTCGTCTTTCAGAGCCGGTTCAACCAAGTCGCGCACCACATGTTGCTCAGTAATGGGGATCTCAAGCTGGTCTTCCAACCGGAACTTCACGGTCGATTCATCAGCCCCCACACTTGATGCCAGTGCGGCCTCAGGTTCCGGTGTTTCGGCAAGGTGCTCGAAGAGCATGGACGGTCCCTGCACGGTCACTTCCGTTTCAGTTTCTGGTTTCGGAAGCAATGTCCGATCTCTAGCCCATTGCTCCTGCCCAACGCCTCGAGCGAGATGTCGAATAGAGGCTAACTTGCCTTGATATTCATCCTCGTAGCCATTCGCAAGCAACCATTCAAGAAGTAGCGTTTGCTCTTCGTCGGTAAGCGCCGAAACAGGCTTCCGTCTCAATTTATCAATAACCGACAAATCCATAAATAACCTGTGGTTGCACTCTGCAGCCGTTCCCTAGTTTCGCGGTCCTAAGATACCCCTTTTCCCCCGGATACGCACGTGGACAATCGCACAATAGCATTCACGGCCCGGAAGATCTGCCTTATGCTCGCCCCTTTCGCGCTACCAAGGCATCATAAAGCCAATTAGGAAACCAGCGAGCCAGCCGAACCATAGTCGAAAGCGGAAAAGGAAATGCATACTCCGTACGTTTCTTCTCGATTGCCCTATCTATGAGGTCCACGGCTGCATCTAGTTCCATAATGAAAGGCATCGGAAACTTCTGCGACTCCGTCATTGGGGTTTTGACAAAGCCTGGACAGATGGTTGTGACGTCCACGTTCGTGCCCGAAAGATCCAATCGCAGCGACTCAAATAAGGAACGCATGCCGGCCTTGCTCGCACAATAAGCTCCAGACCCGGGTAACCCGCGATATCCGGCTAAACTTGCAATCGACACAATATGTCCACGGTCACGGGCGAGCATTTCTGGAAGGATCGCTTCTAGACAATTCGCGGCCCCCGTGAGATTGACGCTCACGACTCGCTCAAACACTGATGCATCAAATCGGTGCGCCGGCGTCGGGATGCCCATGCCAGCGTTCGCAATCAGAAGATCGATGGGACCAAGCGCATCGACAGCATGTTTAACTGCGTCAAGTACCGCCTGTCTTTCAGTGACATCAACCGCACAGACAAACGCCAAACGCCCCATATTCCGTATATCTTCGGCCAACAACTCAAGCTTCTCCTGACGTCGAGCCATAAGCACCAAATTTTCCCCACGCTCGGCCCTTCTCTTCGCAAGCGCTGCACCGAGTCCCGACGAGGCGCCGGTGATGAGCGTCACCTTCCCGGTTGAGTGTTCGCTGCGAACTTTCGACTCAATTGTAGACATTGTCGCTTCCTTTCGGCGGGTGTACTAAACTAGGGTGGTTGGGTCACACGATCCAATAGGGTCAAGAGGAAGTCAAGCCAACGACGCTCGACGAAGGAGACGAAATGTTCAAAATCCCTATGGGCGACGGTCTCGAAGACATTGATGCACGACTTGACTCAATGGACATTCAATTCAATCGATTAGGCTTTGACAAATTTGGCATCTCGAAAACAAGCCTTAGATGGTTCTACCGCGCAATGGGCATGTTTTATTTTCATTATTTCAAAGTTGCATTAGCTGGTGAACATCACATTCCAAAGATCGGTCGCTGCATGCTGATTGGCAATCACTCCGGCGGTATTCCTGTTGACGGCGGAATGCTGTCCGCTGCTCTATTTTTTGGATTGGATCAACCACGGCACCCTCATGGGATGGTAGAAAAGTTCGCTCAAAATATTCCTTTTTTATCATCATGGTTCTCAAGAATGGGTCAACTGACAGGACTCCCCGCCCATGCTAAACTTCTTCTTGAAGATGACAGACTACTTGTCGTGTTTCCAGAGGGCGTTCGGGGTATAGGCAAGTTGTGGTCTGAACGGTACGAACTCGAACGTTTTGGCACCGGGTTTATGCGAATTGCATTGGAAACAAACACGCCAATCATCCCTTTCGCATTCATTGGTGGTGAAGAGGCGTTTCCTACCATGTTTCACCTAGACCGTCTGGCTAAGCTGACCGGTGTGCCTTACATCCCGATTCCAAAACACATTATCCCGATTCCGAAACCAGTGCCCTGTCGAATTCATTTTGGAGCCCCCCTTCAATACGATGGAGATGGCTCGGAGGCCGATGATTTGATCGAAGCGTATGTAAACGACGTCAAAACGCAAATCGCTGCACTCATTGACGTCGGTCGCGCTGAAAGTGAATTTAGCGAATGAAGGTTCTCATCACCGGCGCAAGTGGATATCTCGCACGTATCGTCGCCCAACAACTAAGCGCCACGGGGCATCAGGTCGTAGGTATCGACCATCGCCCGTGGTTTGATTGCCCTCCCGAAATCCGCCTAGAGAAGCTCGACATTCGAAAGCGGCCCACAGCAGATCTGTTTCGACAATTTCGTCCTCAAGTTGTGATCCATATGGCCACAGAAACCTACGTCTCTGCCACGACTGAAGAACGATACCGATTAAACCTCAATGGGACCCAATCCATTTGGTCCTATTGTGAGAAATTTAATGTCAAACAGGCAATCTTCGTCGGTCGGCACACAGTCTACGGAGCAGCTGCTGATGCACCACTTTATCGAAAGGAAACTGAACCACTTCTCGCAGGAACGACGTTCCCGACCTTGGCAGATCTGGTTTCCGCAGACCTTTACGCCGGTCAAGCCCTGTGGCGAACCCCAAAACTAAAGACAGCCGTCCTTCGCGTGGCTTATCCATTAGGTCCAATGGGTAGAGGTACGTTAGCAAATTATTTAGGCGGTCCGCGTGTGCCGATGGTGCTCGGCTTTGATCCCCTCTTTCAATGTATACACACCGAAGATGCTGCATCAGCCGTCATCGCTGCTATGGATGCAAAAATCGCAGGCATTTACAATATCGCCGGTCCCCCACCCATCCCTCTATCGGCTCTTGTTAAGGGGGTGAGCCGGAGGGCAATCCCAATTCCAGAGCCGCTTCTACCGTATACACTCGGCAGGTTTGGGTTAAGTCGTCTACCGCGGGCAAGCCTTTCACATCTCAAATACCCCATTGTCATTGACGACTCAGCCTTCAAAGTTGAAACCGGGTTTAAATACACATATCAGGTGGAGCAAATCATGGGCGCATTTCGAGAGACACGCTATTGAAAGCTCCCTTCACCGCCCTTCTGCTGATGCTCTTCGCCTTGGGATCCCAAAGCGAAGCACAACAACTCATCGATTTAAATCGAACGGTCGAATGCGATCCGTCACTAGAGGCGCTTTCGGTTCATCAAAACTCTGCCTCCAAGGACACTCGATGTTATTTAGTACCGAATGCACTAAGCTGTCTCCCCAACCTATCCCTAAAGCAAGACGCACATGCCGAATTCGACGTTTGCCGTAATCGCGGTGGTCAATTGGTCAACATGCCCAGATGTAGAACCGATCAAAAGTTCCGATATCAACAGAAAGTCGTGCAACGTAGACGATTACCGGTTGAGAAAAAAAGTGGCAACTTGAACACGGTCTCGACGAGGTGGGTAGACATTCCGTTCTCGACCCGAACTGTAACGGCAAAACTCGCTACCAAGACACCGTTGGTTCGTCCCGGTCCCGACCTATGTGTGTATCGACTCTTGACCAAAGTCGTCGGCATGACAAAAAATGAACGAAATATTCCCGAAGGACGACCTGCACAATATCCCGCCCGGAAAAGCTTCCCTAAACAAACTGGGCAAGATAAATAAGGCACATCTATGAATGTGTTTCTTATCAAGAGTTGGCTCTTCGCCAGCTTCATCAGCATCCTATGCGGCATGACGCCTGCGTCAGCCGATGAAGCGATCACAGTACGTGGAACGTCTACACCAGCAGAAGAAGACGAAAACAACAGCAGTGCAACCGTGGAGATCCTACCTCTTGACCATCGACATCCCACGCTAGGTTCTGCTCTTAAAGACGCGACGGGCGTTGGTGTTCAAAGAAATGGGAACCTAGGTCGTGGTGAATTTATTCAACTTCGAGGAACGTTGAGCCATCAGGCTCAAATCCAACTCGAAGGCATTCCCCTCCTACTTCTTCAGAATCAAGCTCTAAACCTGAGTTCATTGCCGATGAGTTTATTTGATGACGTACGGATTGTGAGGGGTGGGAGTAGCGTAGATTATGGGTCGGGTGCACAAGGTGGTGTGATTCAACTAACCCATCGAGCAGATGCAAGCCGCCCGAATGAACTGAGTCTTCGACTCGGTAGCTTTGGCTATCGTCGCCTTGAGTTCATTGGCTCTAAAACAACGAACACAGACCATATCCGCATCGGTCTTCGGGTTGAGCAAAGCAAGGGAAACTTTGAATTCGAAGACCGAAACCAACGCATCAGGACCAGAGAAAACAATGATCACCAAAGCCTCAATCTATTCTCAGTTGGACAATGGAAAATCGACAAGTTGGGCAAACTAAATGTATTGCTCGACACCTACATCGACGCACGGGGTGAACCCGGGCCGATGGAATTCCCGAGTCTTCAAGCTCGCAGTGACGCCAATCGGCTCCTATCTGGCTTACAGCTTAAGCTGTCACCAAAATTGCGTGGACGGCTGAAGACAACATTGATGTCCTTTGCTCAATTCCGAAGGTCGCGCTTTAGTGATCCGGCACCGGCTTTTTCTGGTGGTACCACTCATTTCACGATGGATGATCAAATCTTATCTGCAGCCGTCCGAAATCAATATCAGCTTGATACGAAGCTATTGCTCGGACTGAGTCTCGAAGGACAACGGTCAATCGTCAACACCCGCTCCTCGACCCTGGCGCAACACAAAAGACGTCTTTCCAGCATGACAATTAGCAGTGACTGGAAAGTCACTAGACACCTAACCACAACGGCTGGCGCACGCATTCAAACAGGGTTTGGTCCCCTTTCAACTGTCCCTAGAGTCGGCATAAGTCAAAACCTTTCCGCGCACCTCAAATTCAATGCAAACGTGTCACAATTCTTCCGTATCCCCAGTCTAGATGAACTCTATTTCGAAGGCGTGGGCGTCTCTGGCAATCCTGCGCTATCCCCGGAAGAAGGCTACGGTGCAGATCTCGGGTTTAGCTGGAAAAACAAAAGGAGCTCAGTCAGGGCAATTTCACTGCATGGATTCGTGACCAGGTTCGACAACCTCATCTTTTTTGCTCCGATTGATGCCTATCGATTTCAAAGTGCAAACCATCCCGGCGGTATAATTTTGGGGACCGAAGCAACTTTCAAAGGGCGCTACAAGAAAAAGTTTTTCGCCCATGCTTCTCATCGCTTTCAGTATTCTCTCTCCGATCGAGAGCCGCATCGCGCGTTACCATATCGACCCGCGCATCTCGCTCGAATTAAGCTCGGTCAGAGAATCGGCCAATTCACGCTGCAGGTGTTAGGCACCCATGTGGGAGAGCAGACCATCGACGTCTACGGTCTGAGAACGCTCCAAGACTATCGAGAGCTTGACGCAAGCGTTGATGTTAAGGTCCGCAAAAACGCTCGAATCACCGTGTCAGGAACCAATTTGTTGAACGGTCTGACTCATCGTGACTTTCCCACGATGCCGAGACCTGGACGGACCTTCCTCTTATTGATTTCAGCAAGCAGCCTTTAGATCGAGAGAAGAACTTTCAATCACTCTTGGATTCGGGTAGAGTTTTGGCGAACAAAAGGAGACAGATAGCGTATGTCAACCGCAGGCAAATCAATGATGGTGGTCGTTGGCTTATTTCTTTTCTTTGGCGTAGCGATTGTCGGTCCGATTGCAGGTAACGCAACAGGGTTTGCAGCCCGGACTCTTTTAGGGCAATCAGAAGCCGATAACAGCCGAAACCAAGCGCGGGCACTCAACCCTGCTTACCAAGCAGGAGCTCAAGACGCAAAGAAAGGCGCCACCCTTCGAGACTGGGCGGATTGTTGCGAAAAGACAGGGGCAAGCTGGAATTATGAGGCTGACCGCTGTGAACTTACCACGCAACGTCAAACGGCTGCGTTTCATCAGTGTAAGCTCTAAGGAGCTAAAATCGCCACCATTAGGCTCTCAGGCGTGTAATTGAATTGCCATTGAGCGAGCGACACAGCACAGAGACCTAGCGATATCCTAATCATAAATACGGAGCAGGATGCGATCCACGAAATCCAAGTTGGACAGCGTAAGCTTATGGGGTTTAATCGCTCTCTGCGCTGCGATGCCACTTTTGCTCGGTGGTGTACCTGACTGGACCGTTTGGTGGGCGGCGATCTCCTTGAGTGCTATCATCCTATGGTGTGCCGCGCGTTCGCCAATCAAAGTGTCGCCATGGACTGCCGTACCCGCCATAGCCACACTCTATTTTCTCGTTCAATTGATTCCATTACCGACGTCTGTCATCAACTTCCTCAGTCCGAACGCGGCCATTTGGCTAAATGAGCTACACATAAATTGGGCGCCGCTCTCGCTCAACGCCTATGAAACACTCCTATCAACGATGGTTCAATATTGCTTCGTGACCGCATTGGTACTCGGCAACTTGGTCTCCACGAGACAAGTGAGACAGTTGGCCGGAGGTATCGCATTTTCGGCAGGGATTGTGAGCCTAATCGGCTGGTTGCACATCATCATGGATTGGGATCTTGTTCTTGGATTCTATCAGGCACAAGACATCA
>JBMYRY010000117.1:0-7305 GCA_049602795.1 Bradymonadia bacterium | reverse complement strand
AAAACTATTAAAAACAGACGCTTGAGTGCTGGCGACCCAGTTTGCCGAACACCTGCCAACAGAATACAGTGGTGACTATTGTCCGGTTGGATAGTCGTTACCCCAATAAAGTGGAGTAAAGATACTCCACTAAAAAGCAACGCGAAAAACCGAACCGCGCCCAACACGCAAAACGCCCAAGTGGAGTTACAAATGAGTGTCCTTCAATACGGGATCCGACAAGGTGGTAACACCCACGCAACCGCAACCCGCCTTTTTCAAGCGATCGCTTTGAATATTTAGGTTTTACGAACGTCGGGGTGTAGTCTTGAAATGATACGCGGCGTCCAGCTTGTAGGAGCCTGTACAATGACAGTCAACAGTTACAGAGAATAAGGGGAGAATCATGGGGAGCACTAAACCACTTTTACTTGTATTTGCTATCGGGTTGTTTGCGAGCAGCGCACACGCGGGTCCTGCCTCATGCGCACTGGCCATCAACAACTGCGTCGGTGGGGGTAAAGCCGTCGCGGCAGCGATTAAAGTATCGCGAAACGCATGTCAGGCTCTGAGAGACTGCAAAAAAGTATGTAAGTCCGATCACAAAGATAATACGAAAACTGCCAAATCAAGTAAGAAGAACTGCAAGTCCAAGTGTAGGTCCAAAAAAGGTAAATCAAAACGCTCGTGTGTAAAAAGCTGCCGGAAGAGTAAGAAATCAACCGTTAAATCAAGTAAAGGGGTGAAGAAAGGTTGTCTGAAATCTTGCCGTGCTCAGTACAAAACCCCTGACTGCAAAAAAGCCCGAGCAAAATTGGCAAAGACACTTACCGCAAAGGGAATAGGCTGCGCGTTAAAAGTCTCGTCAGCATGCGTCGCTCCAGTGCCATGAAAACCACTAACGAGCGTTGATGAGACTCAATTAGCCGGAGCGTCGCTTGTTGACCCCTGATTTTCAGCCTCTCGCGCCATCCTCTCCTCAGCTTTCTTCGCAAAGAATAGGGCATCGATAATGAACAGCCCAATGCCAATGCTGATCGCAACATCTGCTACATTGAAGGTGGGCCAGTGGTGATTTAGACCGCGGCATGGCGCAAAAAAATCAATGACCTGACGCTGTATGGAGCCCTCCTGAGTACACGGAATAAACCAATCGATAAAATCGATGACAAAGCTGTGCTGGAGCCGGTCATACAAGTTTCCAACCGCACCACCTAGAATGAGTGTGATCGCAACGCGCAGGACAGGTTGATGTACCGCAGAACGGTACAAAAAGGTCATCATTGAAATCGCGATGACGGTAATCACAAAGAAAAATGGGATGCGTAGTCCTTGAGGAAGGCTGCTAAATATACCGAAGGCGGCACCGGTATTGCCAACTAACCGATGATGCCACCAGCCTTCAAAGATGGGAATTGAGCGGTGTGCTTGGATATAGACCCGCCCATCTTCTGCGTAATTAATGGCATCAAAAGAACCTACAAGGGCTTCGACTGCCCACATTTTTGTCCATTGGTCGAGCGCAAAAACGATAAGCGCCCCAACAACGAGAAAGATGTATTTTTTCATGTGATGACTGACCTGTATTGAATCAGAATGTCGCGCAAACTACCGCGTACCTGTTCATTGTGCAATGCTGCGGATAAGTTTCCGTGGTTGGTGGGGTGAGTGCCCACTAAAAGCTCAAACGAAATCCCAAGGTTGATCGCTGAGAATTGACCTCCAGTACAGGAGATAGCTCAGAGAGGGAAACTGACGAGGGTTCACTGTCACCATTTTCCGCCGTTGATTCAATGTCTCGCCTGAGTTGCCGATTATGAGCACGAACGCTCATACCTGACCAAACAGCTCCGAGGGTTGATGTAACGATGTAGGTCGCAGCAAGTAGGGTGATTCCCGTGTTCCGTCCTGAATAATTTCTCCCCGCGGTCGAAGAGGTATAATCGCCTACGGTTTGGTCGTATGATCTACCATTCGGATCTCGCTCATCAACGCTCGTGTTGGAAATCTCATTTGGCGCAGCAGGGTCGAATGGTCTATCCGCGTAAGAACATTCAACAGCAGGCACTCGCCCAGCGCGCACGTGGGTGCAAATGCTCGTCTGAGATTCATCGAAGGCACCCGCCATGTAGGCGATGCCCAAGCCATAGCCTACTGTGGAGAGCAAAAACGGAATCACCGCTTGCGGCTTCTTACGTGCGTAAATCAACCCGAAACCACCGCCGGGCACTAAACTCAAACCGATTGCCGTGCTGGTCGACCACGCATCTTTATCATATTCAATCTTCATGAGGTCTTCGAGCGTTTCATCATCGTCGAGGTCGGGATCTCGAGAAGAACGCTCCGGATTAAATGAACGAAAATTCTGAGCTAACAATCGATCGGAGTCCGGCTGCATCTGAGGCGAAGATTGACCAAAGCCAGTGGTCGACGAAAGCATTAAAGCGACAAAACTGATCGATAGAACTCTGAGTAAGTGCATGAAGTAAACCTCAATTCAATAATAGACCCTTGAGCCGCTTTCACTGTAACTCGGCTGCATTTCAGAGTCTACCGAATGCCCCGAACACGAATGAATTTTAGAAACAAAAGGCGATTGCTAGATCTAGTTATCCCACATCTGAAATGTCTGCCAGCCCGTATCAGGATCATTCCCAAAGCAATCTAATGCACCCAAAATAGTCCATTGATGACTAATCATATGCCCATCAAAGCTCGGGTTCGCTGACTCCGGTACTGTGATCTTGCCTTCCCACGTCATGGTCTGACCCTCTTGGAGTGATACTTTGTCACCGATCACAAATTTTTCAGTGTACGTCGTATGAGTACCCTCTACGTATTCAATCCGCTGTCGACCCTCTCCATAGTCATAATCGACATCTCGAACTTCTGCATGCTCGACAGCTCGCAATTGCACATAAATGGAAGACACATCAATGTCCGCCTGCGCAGTCGCGCTTACCTGAACTACAAACGGTGAACCGAGCGTCGCCTCTCCAACCGCTAGGGTTACAGTAGCCCCACCACCTGTCATGGTGCGAACAGCACCTTTTACTTTATCCCACAATCCCATGACTGGACTCCCTTCGTTAGCTTATGATTTCCTGCGTAAAGTCTACACCTTAAAGTCTGGTGAGCGCTACGGCATAAATGCCACCTATCGGGGACGAGAATCGATACAAGAGCGCTCTATTATTCCCACGGCCTTCAAACGTAAGCAACCCGGGTCATCGCTCTTCACTGCAGATCAGACTGGTCATGGCGCTACGATCGTTTAAGAAGCACCTTGCGCTGCAGGAAAAAACCACCATAGCCAAAAACCAATCCTACGATGTGAGCCACACGATCACCCGGGATGCTGACCACGAATACACATGCCAATGCCCATATGCTCCAATTAAATGTGCGTCGATTTGTGAGACTAACACCACGGAACAAGGCGCCTCCAAATATCCCCAAAACACCACCAGATGCCCCAATCAATGGTGCTGGATCTATCGTATACGACACCAGGGCTGCACATGGAGCAATACACCACCAAAGCAGCAGCACATCTACAAAATTCAAGCAGGAGCGGAAGCTGTAAACGATGAAAAAAATAAGAACCACGTTACTCACTAAGTGCACTGAGTCAACATGAAATAATCCAGTGGTTAACGCAGCCAGCACACTACCGTCGGGATGCAAAACGAAGTCATACCACCAAGGTCGATCCGGCGGAGACTCCACCGTTAACACAAATGTCAGTGTCCAGAGTCCACTCAGAAACAAAGGCGCAGCGAACCAGGTGCGCAATAAAGATTTCATTTTAATTTCTCTATTTCCTCGACCGATCGCGCGTTCGTAATGCAAGATTATGCTCATGACTGAAACCACACCACAAGAGTCATTCAATCAGACCCCCAGCACGGGCGAAAATACCGGTAGACCAGACAACCCTCAACCGAAAGACGCTGAGTCAAAGGCACCCAGCGTAAAATCATTTCTCGGTTGGACATTTTTTGATCCATGTAATCTGCTCTGTATAACTGCCCTGAGCATCAGCACCATTCTCGCTTTCAATGAATCACAACTTGTTGGCTTGGATAGAACATGGGCAGTCCTCATTTACTATGGCTGCCTCGCGGCTTTTCTAAGAAGCTATTTTTATTTCTACTATTACGGTGGAAAACTCGCTCGTATCGTTGTTTTCTCTCTGCTAATGCTCACCCTCACCGTCGGTGGTTTATCTTGGAATGATGCCGCCAAAGGCTTTGCCTATTTGTCCGATGGTCTGCTTCTTGAAAAGGGTGAAAGTGCAGGTTTTTTTTGGGCGAGCCTACTTCACGCAATGGCCGGTGTCTCTCTAACCGTGCATATTATTGTGCCTCGACGATGGTTAATTCGCATTACCGAAGATATTGAAAACCGCGTTCCAGATGAATTTGGTACATCGATAATTACGGGTCAAGACACTGCAGATTGACCAATCGTAGATCGTAATTGCGTCCACCACCGTCTTCTTCGTTCGTGATCTGGAAGACGTTGTAATTATAAAATGCATGACTCGTGTCACTGAAGACTGTGGTGGTCGGCATCGTAAAGGTTTGCTCGAGCGCCCACAAACCTGAACGACCCTCCGACTCAGCAGTAGAACTAATAAAGACTGGCGTATCGCCTGACTCAGTTGGCTCTCCAAAGAAAAGTAATTGCTGCTTGAGTTGAGAATACACAACCCGGTTAACCCGTCCGCCCACTTGAACAGGCTGCCAACGAACAATCTCTTGAGCCTCACCTTCAATGGTACTTGCATACTGAGCTTCAACACCATCCACGATCCGAACGAGAGGTCCATTGACGTCACGGTTTAAATAGATTGGGTGTTGTAAGTCGTCACTCGTCAACCGCTCGAGCAGCGGGTGCAGAACGTTTAGTGGCGTAGGAATCGGTGGTCCATCATCATCTGTTACAAACCTAAATGCCCGCAATGCGATCCCCCCGAAGTCTGATTCGAATGCCACTAACAAGTCGAATCCGCGATCGTGGCTACCATATGAACCACTGCGCAACTTCGTAGCCCATAAAATATTGTTGATGCCCCCGAGCTCAGGACCGCCAAAACGATAGGTCACATCCGCCCGCTGCGGATTAGGATACGCTCGAATGATTCGGTCTGGACACACCAAGACCATCGATTCGCCGCCATCCGCGCGATTAAGTCCCTCTATCACCATAATTTCTTCGCATTCCTCAGGTAAGATCACCGGGCCATCGAGTTCATTTAAAGGTTTGTGATTGCGGTAAGCATGAATCCAGTAAATTGCCCAAGGTGCGCCGTCTTCCATGTTGGTCTTGGCAATGAGCACGCGCGTCCCGCCAATCGCCATAAAGGCCCGACCTTTGCCAGCATCAATCGCGAATGGATAGTGCTCTGAATTTCGCCACTCTTCGGTGCAGTTCCCTCCGGGATAATTACAACTCCCAATCGTATCGAAATACGTTCCATTTTCTCGAACGCTCAGAGTAACCGTAAACCCACGCCACCGCGACACCAACCCTTCGAAAGCACGATAAACCACCAAATACGCAGACTCATTACCCACGTCTGAGAGCATAAATTCCTCAACTGGTGCACCCGACGTCCAGACGAGTTCTAAGTCATTTCGTCCCTGAGCGACATGACAACAGACTCCATCATCTTGGCGACCATCACAATCTTGGTCACGTCCATCACAGGCTTCAGGGACTGGTATGCAGCCCGGTTTCTCATCGAAGATCGTCGCCGTCGACCGTAGGACGCGGGCATCAAGACCAATCGGGCTCAACGTAGGTTGGTTGTGGTCCTCAAATTGAACTACATCCGCAACGTATGGCCCTAAACGACCCTCGCATAACGCGCCATTTCCAAAACAATCTTCATCATTGGTGCACACCGTATCAGACTCGGTGCAAACACCGTCGACCAGTTCAGACTCACGGATATGGAGGGCACGCGCATTGGGAAATGGGAACCCGGTCTGCCAGGTTGTCAAAGACTCCAATAGCCGGTCGGAGCCAGCCAAATAGAGTTGCAAATCTCCTTGACGTCCACTTGGCTGGGAAACAATTCGCCGGGCGAGTAAAGGCTGAAGTCCTCGCGTTCTCGGCCACGACAATAGATCTTCAGTCTCTAACTTACCTACAACTAACTCAGCGTCTTGGTCGAAGAGAGACTCCAAAGATACATACAGCTCGGAACCAACGCGCTTGAGTTGCCAAATCCGAGCCGATTCACCATTACCGACAAATCCACCATTTCCAAGAGAACAGGGAATACTTGACACCAGATGCCTTTGAGTCCCATCAAAGAAAGCGCATTGACCAGACTCACTAAAGCGCAAGAACGCACCGCTCGGAACAGCGATAACATCGTCAGGAAACAACCCCTCAAAGGCTGATGTGATGGTGATTTCGGGCGCAGACCATGGGTTTTCAAGGGTCGCCCAACCGATGGCGCCGCTCCCGGTGCGACCAAAGACAACCAAAACGTCATCGACGGTCGTTAATTTGGCGGGTCCTGAAAGTCGGTCAACGTCATTGATGAGTGAAATCGGGTCAACGCCAGACCGGTCAAGCCGCAAAAGCTGAATCGGTCTCTCGCCATCATCATAGCTTAACGCAACATAGGAGAATGCGCCCGCCCGAAGGGTCGATAGCGTTGGGGTCGTGCCATCAACAGCCGGTTGAATTAGCCGGTGTTCGCCAACAAACACGCCGTTCCGATCGATATCGCAACGATGCACGCCGTTTTCGTCAGCCCAGACCAAGATACTTTCAAACCCTGTATACAAAACCTGAACCCGATCCGAATTTGGCTTGGTTAATGCCAACGAACTCTCGGCTACTCGACATCCTTGTGGCTCCGGAACAAACTGATCGGAGGGTATGACTGCATCCGAACCGATATCAGGAGACGATGCGTCAACATCAGCTGACATATCTGTGGGCACGATAGACGAATCGAGTTCCGTACCTGCATCCGCACCGGGCGTCACCGTCACCGGCTTTGGTCCTTCGCAACCACTCAGGATTAAGGACACTAGCAAGACGACCTTTGTCATCAAATCAGTTCGTTTCTCAGACCTAGACCGCATGGCTATTACTCCTCTGTCTTTCCAAACTCTGCTACCGGCTCATGCCCACGATCGATTTGAATCACAAACGTCGGTGTAAGCCACCGAAGCATCCAGTCATTTCGAATCGTCAACTTGAGACCCGCATACGGAAAATATCCTAAGATCTTCGCATTAGCGTGCAAAGCACGGACGCCTGACAGATCAAAAAAATGCAAATGCCCGATCGCAGCAG
>JBMYRY010000116.1:0-7331 GCA_049602795.1 Bradymonadia bacterium | reverse complement strand
GACCGATGCACCCCAGCGCAGTGAAGCCTGGCGGGACTATCCCGATCTCGATGACAATCGATGGCATCGGATTCGCCTTAAGATTTTGGGCGACAATCTTAAGGTATGGGCCGTGCCAAATGACCAGCAGATAGAAGATTCAATGCCCCTTATCGATGAGACCTTGCCCGGCTTTGTGTTCAAGGGCGGATTGTTGTCGATTTCAGCGGGCAGTGGCGTGAACGGAAATTATCATCGCTTGGACAACCTGCGAATCAAAGGCGACTGTCGGTAGGACGATATCAAAAGCATTCTGTGTACCGTCTGCAGGCGCACTCTGATGGGAATGAGGCCTGGGATCGCCCTTAACATTAACCTAAGTTATTGAGCACGAAGAGAAGTTTAAATGACTCGGATAAACCGACCGGTTGATGCGAAGTTAAGTGTTCGGCATTGGTGAAGAGAGAGCATCTTCAGTAATCACGTTTGAACAGACAAAAATCACTAGATTCCTTAACGTTCAGGCATCGGTCATGAGTGTCGACTCGTGTCCCATCTGTGTTTACAGGTTGCGGTGAGTTCCATCTCTTAAACGATAGTCCATGAGTCGCCTCGAGCATGTAACCTTTACGGCGTTCCCTTACTCACAAGGGTCGGCCTGCACATCTTTGGGTTAGAGCGCAGCCTATTTAAAACAATCACTAAGGGGGGAAATCATGAGACGGATCTGGGTTAGTTTACTGGCAATACTTGCCATTGCCTGCGGTGACGATAGCTCAAGCAGCGGAAATGGGTCAGGGACCGGTGGTTCTAATCTCATGGCTGGACCAAACGGACCGGCGGCACTGACCGGTTCTCGTTGGACATCGGGCGTGCAGAATTTTGACGGGTTCGAGTTAGAAGTGCTGTTTGAATTTACGGATGATCAACTCGTTGCCTCGTCCATCTGCGACCGTTCGACCACCGTCACGGCGCAATCAGCGGTCAAGTACACCTATAGCGCCAAAATTCTCGAGGGCAGTGCGAACGAAGTTTCAGATGGTGATGAGTTTTGCTCGGTGAACATTGATTCAGGTGAGTTTGACTTCGAAGAAGCCGAGGCCGACCTTGTACTCTATTCCGGCGATGAATCGATTCGCCTTGAGGGGGCGCCGGGTAATACTGGGATTTATGGTGAATGGTCAATTGAAGATAACGGGTACGTGCTCACGTGGACTATGGGTGATGGCATGATTATCGCTCGAGCGGATTGTCCAAATGGATTGTCGGTGGAAACGCAGGCTAGGGCAAGGTATCAAAACTTTTTTGCCGTTCAGGAAGTTGCAGAGGCCGGCGATGAGTCCTGTTATGTCTCATTAGAACCCGGAGAGATTGAGTATCGCATCGATGGTAACGAGCTGGTGCTCATCAATGAGAGTGAAGAACTGCGCATGCGTCGAGACTGAATTCGAGGTTCGCGGCTTAACCTTTCCGGTCAACCCTGACTTGAGTGATAGTCAGTGCGGCAAAGAGCAGTGCGTGCATTGAGAGCATCACATCATGACGTGTTTCATGCGCTCAATGTGTCTGATTTGCGCCGCTGCCTTAAGACAAAATCCCATCGATTCACGCACACGGTACGTTAGTCGATATGCATCAATTCACTCAATGGTGACCTGAAGCGCATTTCGCACGCCACGTCAAAAATGGTAATCTGTAGCGATGCTTCCAACTCGCCATCGGTGTCTGGGATGGGGAGAATGGTACGTCCACCTTCAAGGGATTCGTCGCCGAATGCGTGTGCTAGGTTTCGTTCGCTCAACAGTGGTCGAGTAGCACCATCCTCTGTGTGAAGGACAACGACGAGTGCGTCACCGGTCATCGTTGGTTGCGGGAATGGTGGGGACTCGCTGCCCTCATGTAACCGTGGCTGGAGGGCGTCCGATTCCGAATCAAAGTCAATCAAGAAATCAACATTGACCCCCGTTTTCTCCTCATATTCCGGTGTGGGTTCACCCTCTACTGCACCACTTGGTCGAGCGGTGAAGCTGTAGGCGAGCAGGGAGCTGCTGTCAGTAATCAACCCAAGTGCGTCGCACGATTCAAGCTCGGTTTCAACAATGATTTCACACTCACCGCCATAGGCAATCTCTACATCCTGAGCAAAGCAATCATTATCGTACGTGATGCCATTAACCCCACAAACGGGCGCATATCGAGTTGGACAGACTGGACCGGCGCATTCGCCCTCATGGGCAATTTCCACAGTACCTGCTGCGCACGCATTCCCATAGGTGATGCCATCTGTACCGCAGACGGGCGCATAGATGAAGTCGCAGTCAGTATTACGATCGTCTCGAGCACAGAGTACGGTGCCGGCGTCATCACACCCCGGCACAGCCTGCACCTCGATGCAGAGGTATTGCGCTGATTCAGCGTCGCTTGCTCGCAGTGCTTCTTCGGTCACGATCTCGTCACATGACTCGTCCGAGACACGCTGTAGCCCTTCGCCGCAAGGGTTTTCAACGGCACCGGTTCCATCACAGTTGGGTGAAGTACGTCGACACAGGGTCGTCAAAGTCACGGTTTCGCATCCTGCCCCTGAAGTGAAACTAATTTCTTCACAGCCATCGTCCTCTTCCGTGCAGTTCGCATCAAAGGTGAGTTCGTTGTATTCGCAGGCTTGTTGGGGACTTGTGGGAGGAAGCGCACAACTCTCTCGCTCTCGCTCTCTGTCGGCGGCATCTCGGACGCAGCCGATGAGTGACAGCGCAATCATCATGACTACCAAGCGTCCGTGTGTGCTTAAAAACGTCATTGGGGTCTCCTTTGGAATTTGTGGGGCGTTTACCCTCATTACCCAACACTCGACGAATGGCGGTTCTAATCTTACTTAAATTATTTGAAACGAGATTATGAGTCGATTCCCTGCATCAGTGTAGATTGCTCTTCGTCTTGCTGAACCTTGACCGGATCAGTGTTAGAGTTTAATTTATCTTCGAGGATTACTCAGACGGTTTTCTCTACGAAAGGAATCATCGATGCGTTTTTGTTCACTTCTAGTTGTGTGCATGGCATTCGTGTTTGGATGTGCTGGATCTGACAGCGATGAGGCAATGACGCCCATCGAGCCGAATGGGGGTAATGTCGGTCAAGGGGGCATGGCAGGTGCGGGTGGTACGGATAATCCTGGGGGTGCTGGTGCTGGCGGTGCAGCTGCTACGCCTGGCGCAGCGGGTACGCCGGGTGCAGCGGGTACGCCGGGTGCTGCGGGCACGCCGGGGGAGGGCGGTGCCTACGGAAACTTTCTGAATACCTATTCAACAACGTTGTGCGCCAAACTCGATGACTGTTGTTCTTGGGGTAGCCGAACTCGGTGCGTGGATTTTGTTAAGAGTAGAAGACGTCCGGTGAGCGATGTGGATAATGGTCGCGTTCAATTCGACGCGTCAGCAGGCGAGCGCTGCCTCGAACAGCTGACGAATGTGAGCGATTGCGGTTTAGCTAATCTTTTCTTGTGCGATGAGTATTATCTAGTGAGTGGTGTAGAACCTGGTGCTTCATACTGTTTTCCCGGACGTGGTAGCGAAAATAGCTGTCCCAGTGGATACAATTGTGATGGCGCAACCTCCGAGTGTGTGACTGCTCGCCGCCTGCAACGTGGTGATGCATGCAATGGCACATTGAGTATGACGGCAAATGGTTCATCCAGTGGGCTGGGTGATGATGGTGAACCGTTTCTTTATTGTGCGCTTGAAGATGGTCTTTATTGTGGTCGTAGCAGTCGTGTCTGTGAGCCACGCATTGCCGGGGGGCAGCCGTGCACAGGCGAATTGTTCGAGAGTGATTGGGAGTGCGAGTCAGGCTTTACATGTGACGGTTCGAGTTGTGTCGCTCAAGAGGTGGCGGCAATCGGAGAAGACTGCAGTATTCAACCGGGATTTCAAACGCCCTGTGAACCGGGTGCTGTGTGCAATCAATTTCAAACATGTGTCCCCGAACGAACCCTTGGGGAAACCTGTGAGTCTGGTGACTGTCGAAACGGGTTTCGTTGCGACGGTGTCTGTGAGCCTGACTCCTCAAGCTTCTTTTTCGAGACCGATGTCTCCTGCGATACGGACTCGTACCTTTAATTCTTTGCGCTCGCATCGGCTCGATCTGAAAGAGCAACTGAGAAACCTCCAACGGCAATTAGGCTACGTTTAGCGGAAAATAGTATCACGTCTCGAACCAATCATCTCTCGCTGGATCGTATTAGGTAGTTAGAACTCGTTCAGATAGCAAAAGCCGTCACTACTGCTAAGACGAGCAAAATGATGGCGATTAATTTGGCTGCGCCAAAAAGTTCTTTTCGCCAAGAAGACTTAACCGAGACTTCAGTGAGATGGTCCGCATACGGGTGGAGCGTCTCTCGAAGACGGGATTTATACCAGCGGGACTTGCCCTCGATAACGCTGAGAATACTGGCCAGCTTTACCCAATTAAATCCAGTTACACCTAGGAACTCGACATCCGGTACCCAGCCTAAGTTGTTTACGCCTAGGAACTCGAAGTCCAGCCCAATCAATATCATGCAACTAACGAAAGCGCTGTATTCGACGATAGTGTGGATTCTTGACAACTTCGAGAGCGCCTCTATCAAAGCAGCGCGGTCAATTTCCGGTGAGATGAGAAAAAACCTGGGCGGTGCCCAAATGACCTCCCGACCTTCGCTATCTGTCCGAAGATAAGGCGTGGCATAGGCGCGTACATGATTCGACCCGTCGAATTTGATGATGGGTAGGTTTGGCTTTGAGGTCATTTTTGATGTCCACTCGTGGTGATGGATATCGATGAATTTAACCGGTCACTCAACTCAACTCAAGTTTGGATAGGTTGGCATCATGAACTGAGCGCCATTTAATGACCGACGGGTCTGTTCATGGTCTGCTCGGTAGATTCAGCGTTGCGACACTACATCGATGGGCTGCGTGGGCAGGGCATCGCTGCCTGGAGTTGGGGCTGCAGCCACATGGGTAGGAGTATTAGAACGAACTCATGTAGACAAGAAACTCATTGTTGTTATTACGAGCAAGATGGTCCCGAACACTTTGATTGTGTCAGACAAAACGTCTCGCCAAGAATACTTGATAGAGACTTCAGTAAGATAGTCCGTATACGGGTGGAGCGTCTTTCGAAGACGGGCGTCTAACCATCGGGACTGGAGGTCGGCGAGGAGGACGCTTGCCAACAAGATCCACTCAGAGATGTTTATGTTTAGGGATTTGAAATCTAGCCAAATCAAAGTCACGCAAACAATGGAAAAAGTCCAATAGAATGCTGTGCGAATCTTAGAGACTTTGTTCAGTGCTTTCACCAAAGCAGCGCGGTCAATTTCCGGTGAGATGAGAAAATACCTGGGCGTTGCCCAAATGACCTCCCGACCTTCGCGATCTGTTCTAAGATAAGGCCCGGCATAGGCGCGTACATGACTCGGATCGTCTAATTCGATGATGGGTAGGTTTGGCTCTGAGGTCATTTTAGCCGTTCACTCGCGGTGATTGATAGCGAGAAAATTAACTGATCACGAAGCTCACCTCAAGTTTGTTTTGGCAGGTATCATGTCCTTAGCGCCATTGAATGGCAGACGCGTCTGATCATGGTCTGCTCGGTAGATTCAGCGTTGCGACACTACATCGATGGGCTGTGTTCTCAGGGCGTGGCTGCCTGGAGTTGGGGCATCAACTGCAGCTGGGTACGTTGGGCTGAACTAGTTCAGATAGTAAAAGCAGTCACTACGACTGAGACGAGCAAGATGAACGCTAATAGTTTTGTTGCGTCAATACCGTCCTCTTGCCAGGAGGTCTTTACAGAGACTTCAGTGAGATGGTCTGCATACGGGTGGAGCATCTTGAAAAAGTGGGACTTAAACCATCGGTGTTCGATGTGTACGACGATGTTCACTATCAACATAGCCCAAACAAAGCTGTTTACGCCCATAAACTCGAAATTCCGCCAGGTCAATGTCACGAAAACAACCACTAAAGTCCAACTGATTAATGTGCGGGCTCTTGAAACTTTGGCCAGGGTTTTCACTAGGGCGGCATGGTCAATTTCTGGTGAAATGAGAAAATACCTGGGCGTTGCCCAAATGACCTCCCGACCTTCTGTGTCTGTCCAGAGAAAAGGTGGGATAGGCACTCGCCATACTCCAATATACGGCTCGTCGAATTTTATGGTGGGTAGGTTTGGCTGTGGGGTCATTTTTGCTGTTCACCTCTGGTGATTGACGTTGATTATTTTAGCTCGTTACTCAACTCAACCCAAGTTGATTTTGGCAGACATCATGACCTATCCGCAGTCTGGTTATGGTTGGGAATTCAAATGACGTACGCACACTGGGTTCAGCGGCGCGATGCTGTATCGATGCGGTCTGTCGTGACGGCGTGATTGCCTGAGTCGGGGTGAGATATCAGCCGGGGGTGATCGTGTCTGATGCATGGTCGCTTAACTTGATAGACCAAGGTCAATGCAAGCAAGCAATCGCTATGGCGTTGTTGTCCTCGGTTGACTAAAGAGTAAGCTCTTGGTGCGCGCGCTAAGAGGCGTGACAGCTTCTCTATGCCATAAGGTCATCGCGAAGGACTGCATTGCTTTTGAGAGTGAATTGAAGTGAGCGCCTACGGCAAACTCCGTTTTTACGCTGACTTGTGGGTCTACGTATTTGGTACTGCCTCTAATCGCGTATTTTTTTCCGTCTTCCAGAATAAGCAGTTTGGCGGACTGAGGACTCATATCACTGACGCAATCGGTCACGTACATAAAGGAGATTTCTGCCAGCCCATCTTGGTCCAGATCGGTGAGACCAATGGATGATGGGATAAATGCGGTCACGTTGTCGAACTCGGGGCACGCGCGGACTTCTTTGACGGCACGTACGAGGTGCGGCTGTCCTTCAACAATAGAAAAATGCTGGGCGGTCAAGGTGATCGTATTGGTTTTTGAGCGTGACGAGGAGAAAAGAGCAAGATGTTCTCCAGCCTTGTCTTCCCAATGAAGCCCGGCGTCGATGGTGTTCAGTGTTTGCTTCTTGATCGATGCGGGCATGGCGGTGAGTGAGAAGGCTTTGTGGTGAAGGGGAGAGGCCCACCCGTCCGTTGCTGAAAGGAACATGAGCAGGAGTATCAGTTGCTTCAATCGTCTTTTTGTCATTCGGTTGTCTTCCCCCGTCGCACTGTTAATACGCAACATTGCGTCATTGTCATTCAATGACCTGCCAATGAGTATGGGCGATCTTGAGCCGTGTTCATTCAAAATTTTTCACAGTCATTTTCGTTGGATAATAAGGACTGCGTACATCCTAAGTGGTTGTTGCGAAGAAAATCGGTAGATAT
>JBMYRY010000115.1:0-7332 GCA_049602795.1 Bradymonadia bacterium | reverse complement strand
AGGGTTTGCAGCGCGCCTAGCGCAACCGAGGCCCGGGGCTCACCGGATAACGTCACCTGAGGATCTTGGAACTTTAGGGGATTGAGTGGTGTACTCTTCATCGATACGGCTCGGTCTTCGAAAGCTTAACAACAGCACTAGCGACGGTCTAACCGCCGCCTCAACCTGTTAAGCTAATCTCAACGGCATTACCATAGAAAAGCTCAGTCAACATCCACATTTTCATCTGGAGCTTGAGAGGCATCTTCAGTTTGGGAGTTGTCGTCAATGGCTTCAGCTGTGCCATGGATGATGGTACTCGGTGCAATCGCCTCGCAATTCATCGCATCTGTAGCAACCGGCAAAAACTCAAATAGGTGTTCCTGGTTCTCGACGATTAACTCCTCAATCGCCTCTTCTGCCTGAGAAGCAGCATCAACGAAAGGCACATTGTCTCCGTACATACCGAACTCAATGGACATGAGTCCATTGCCCGCGATGGAGCCGTTGGAAAGGACCGTACCTTCAAGCGCCATCTTGATCCTCATTGCGGTATAGACTTTCCATCCATCCACCAACAGGGACATGCCCGGCTCCCCGTCTTCGTCTACATCAACGAGTCGGTCGTCCCGCTTGGACTCTGGTAACGCCTCTTCCCCCGGCGCATCTAAGGCTACCCCCGCCAGTAAAACACCCTGTGATGTTCTTAACTCGACACTGTCTTCAACAGATGAAAGTTCCACCGCCAAGTCAAATGTCGAAAGATTTTGAATTGTCGTCGATTCTATCTCCGCCGTACGTCCACTCACTTCCGGCAGCGTCACCGAGCATGGGCGAAGCGTGAATGTCGTCCGCCCACTCTCCTCGTCGATGAGTGGAAAGACTAAACCCGATAAGGACAGGATGTAGGTTTCGGCGGGATCTGGATCGTCTGCTTCAGAAATACTCAGGGCCGACGACAGCGTAAAGTGGTAGCCTGGTGCAAGAACGTCGACCAGATTAGCCTTCTCGCCATCGGCTTTACCCGAGCCTGCGTTAGCGCGTTCGGCATCATCATCTGTGCCTGTTGCGCAACCAAAGAAAACTAAGGATACAATACACAACACGTATTTCATTCGTTTTGCCCCCTACACGCTAGAGTTGGCACAATACAAAATTTAGCTTCGAATTACTAGTCTTAGCATGTCCCCTCTCAATACTCAGGGCACCTTATGGTCCATGCGAGCCCGCCATCTAGGAAGACGTTGAATCGCTTCTCGGTCTCCACATCTGCGCGCTTGATTCTCAAAAACACCAAAATAGAGTTCCACATGTCGCCATGCTCGATGACGGATTGATGTCTCAAGCGCCTTTTCGGCGAGTTGAACGACATCTCTCTCTCCCCAGGTTGACTTGCTCAACAACTCAAATGCCTCTAGCTGCTCGACCGGTTCTCGAAAATTACCTCTCAGCCCCTCAATGACCGTCGCGGTAAAGTCACACAATGACGCCCAAGTGTCCTGTCTAGATAGCCAACGACGGGCGTTTGCAACGTGTTCAATCGCCTCGTCAAATTGCTGTAATTCAATTGCATTGAAGGCGAGATTCAAGAAACTCGCCGGCGTATCGATCGAGTCAATGAGCGTGTGATATTCAATCGCCTCGAGGTAGTATGGAATCGCCTCGCGGAACCGGCCTATTGCACGCAAAGATTCTCCCACGAGATTAAGCGCATGTGCTCTCCCGCGTTTTGATGGCAAATCTTGAGTAATGACATTCGCGCGCAGTGCAAACGTCAAGGCTTCGTCATTTTGCCCTAGTCGACTTGCCAAATAGGCAGACAAATTCAAAAACTCCACCATCAGATTAGGTGGAACGCCCTCGCCAATGACCGACAAACGCTGCTCAACCCAGTCCAAGAGATCTCGCGTCTCCGGCAGTTCACCGAGATGCACCTTCAAATCAGCTAAATTCAACCTGGTACGAATTTGAAGTTCTTCTACACCAGCGCGATCCGCGTATCGCTGTGCCGTCTCCATGTCTTGTACAGCGCCTGCATATCCGTCGAGCACGCGTATCAATCTCGATTTTTCTCGATAGGCAAGCGCAACCAAATGATCATCCTGGATTGCCTTTGCCAATTTTATTGAGCGGTTGGCGCGGCGCATGACCGCTCCAGACTCTCGCATCACTCGTCTACACAGAATCCAGTAAACGCTCAATTCAATCCACCTTCTATCGGATTGGGGCACGCTCGCACGTCGTAACTGATTCGCACTTTGCACCAGTCCCCATCGAAAATTGGGATAATCGGTCCGATCTCGCGACAAAATTGCGGTTTTGAACCACAACTCATACGCCTTTAAATGATCACCAGACTGACCATAGTGATAGGCCACTCGACCGTAGTCTGGTGCTGGCTCATCTTGGAGATAGACAGCAATTTCACGATGCATATGTTGAGACTCATCGGCCGTCAATTCTGCGACAACCGCATGCATGATTGCTTGATGCACGAAAACAATCTGACCTTGATTATCACGTTCGATCAATTGTCCATCAATCGCCGGGGTCAGCACCGAGTCGTTGCCTTCATACCCAAGTCGCTGGAAGACACCGAGCCATTCCTCGATGGTGCAGTTCTTTCCAAGAAATGCCAACACACGGAGCGCTCGAAGTGAGGCAAGATCAGTTCTTGCCTTCCACACTTGAAACTGACGAGCGAGCAACATTTCCAAACTTGGATGCCCAAACAATGCCTCGGTCTCAGAACTTACACCGCTCGTATAAATGAACGCTTTCGCGCTAAGTGGGTTCCCCGCGACCGCGTCTACGATCGCGCGCTCCGACAGGCCTGTGCTACCGATAGATGCATTGACCCAGTCATAGACCACTTCGGGTCGTAGTGGTGCCAAGGCGACCGTCTCCGATAGCGCAAAGTGTTGCTTGCAAACATTAAGCATGTTCGTTGCTCGATGAATCTGCTGGGAAGCATCCGATTGAACAGTATAGATAACAAAAAATGGTACTGCCGACCGATGTTTTAGATAGGTTTCGAGAAATTGAAGGGTTTCGAATGCCCACTGCGCATCATCAACAACGAGAATGGTTGGTCGTCGAACTGACAGATAGATCAACAGTTGTGTGAGCGTGGAAAACCGTTCGTACATTGAGACAATAAAGGAATGCTCGACGGTGGATTCGTCGACAAGCCGGCTTTCAAACATCGATGCTAAGTCCGCGACTAAGGTATCTTCGGCATCGAGGCATAAACGCTGGGCAATGCGAGTCGCGTAGAACTCCGAGGTCACAGTGCCCAAACGAAAATAGCGCTCGAAAGCACGATAAATACCATCCCCCGGTCCCATTGTTGCTGAATGCGTAACCCAAAAAACCTGCGCCCCCGCGAATTCGTGCGCCGTCGTGCCAAACCAATCTGCAAGCGCACTTTTGCCCATGCCAGTGGAACCAATAATCTCGACCGAACTTGCCTGAGGCTTTTTCAGATACTTAACAAAAGCATTCCACAGTTGTTCCTTTTCCGTCTCTCGCCCAAAAAGGCGCACGTTTTCAATGCCCACCAAGCCGCGGTCAATGCCCTTTGGCGCATTGCCCCTCGACAAAATCCCCCGCACGGTCTCGTACGGAAAAATTGTCACTTCGGCATAAGGCTGACCATCGGTATCCGAGAGTGACTCACGGTGAAGTGAGTCTCCAATCGCAAGACGCAATGTGGCGTCATCGGCGTCAAACGAATCTCTAATTGTCTCGAGTTGGACCACCGCAGGAGATTCTACGAAATTTAGTGCGGAGGCTCTCTCAGGCATCCGCAGTTCATTCGCCAATGTTTCCAAATGCAATCGTGCTTCCACCGCTCGCTGAAAACGCCGATTCCATGATTTTTCTAACAAACCTGAGAGCCAAGAGTCGAAACCGCAGGGTAGATCGTAATGCCCCTCAAGTTTCGGAATTGGTGCGTCCCGATGTTTCATCAAGAGTTCGACTAGATTGTTAGCCTGATAGGGCGGTCGTCCCGTCACTAAAGTGTGCGTAAGGCATCCCAACGCATACAGATCGGTCCATGGTCCGTATAGGTGTGCACGACTCACACTCTGTTCGGGCGCCATATACGTTGGCGTGCCATACAAGCCCTGCTCATGCTTATGTCCTTTTTCGGACAGGAGCGGAGCTGCTACGCCAAAATCCGAGATGAGAGGACCACGGTTACTCATAAGGACATTGGCTGGTTTGAGGTCAAGATGAACGATACCACGAGCATGAACTCTGGCAAGACCTGCAAGCAAACCTCTCAATATCTCTCGAATTCGAGCCCAACTTAACTTACCCACCAATGACTCAAGGGAGCCACCTTCGACATATTCACTTACAAGATAATACTCACCAGACTCGATCGCGCATTCATCCCCGAGCCAGACATCAATCGGCGAACGACCATATCCCCACACTTCTAGAATGTTCAGATGCGCGGCGCGCGCCACCAATCGTGTTTCTCGAAAAAACGCTTCGACATTCGTTCGCGCATGTCCTTCTAACTGGAACACTTTCAGAGCAACCTGACGACCGCTCGCGCCGTGCAATGCTCGCCAGACTTTGGCTGAACCTCCTGTACCAATGAGGTCCGTCAAGTCAAATGGAAACTGTGTGTCAACCACGGTTACACATACCCGCTAAAATTAAGACGTTCTATCTCCGATGTCCCCTCTACTTGACTATACCCAACAGTTCGCTGTTACCGAAGGAACTTTGTCTTCCGTAGCTCCGTCTTAGAACGAAAAGATCTCGCTCCGCTTCAAAGGAGGAAGACAAATCCCCCTCCGATGAGTTAAAAGGCTATCTCATAGGCAGATGCATGGCATTCAATTCCGTCTGAATGATTGCAGGCAAGCAATCAAGCGACAGATTGGAAACGGAGGAAAAACAATGGGCAAGTCTTATTCAATCGTGATGCTGCCGGGCGACGGCACCGGTGTTGAAGTCTCAGGACAATCAAGACGACTGCTTGACGCAATACAAGAAAAGACCAACCTTCATTTCAGCATCAAAACCATCGAATGTGGCGGTCAATACTATCTCGACTACGGGCGTGATTGGCCTGAGGGTTCGGAAGAAATCTGCGCAGCATCCGACCTAATTCTTCTCGGTGCAGTGGGCTGGCCCTCCCCAAATGGCAAAGGTCCAGTCACAATGAGTGACGGAAAAATGGCTGGTTATTCCCCTGTGATTGGCAATCGTTTGAAACTCGATCTGTACGCCAACCTGAGACCGGTCAAACTTCTTAGTGGCGTCAAACATCAAATCTCCGGTCAGACCCGCCAAGTTTGGAAACCCGAGCATGTTGACATGGTGTTCCTCCGGGAAAATACCGAGGGTCTCTACGCTGGAGTTAGCGAAGTCTTTACATCAGAAGGTCAAACGGTCAAAGCCACCGACACAAGAGTGATCACGCGAAGGGCCTGCGAACGAATCGTTAAAATGGCCTTCGAAATCGCTCAAAAGCGGAATGGTGCCCCTGGTGATGGCAAGAAACGAGTCACCTTGATTGTGAAGAACAATGTTCTCGACGGCTGTCGCTTATTCAGTGAAGTTTTTCACGAAATCGGTGCACAATATCCCGAAATCGAGAAAGAGAGCGCTTTAGTCGATGCCTTCACACAATGGTTAATCACTCAACCGGAGCGCTACGATGTGTGTGTTACCAGCAACATGTTTGGTGATATCGTCACCGACCTCGCCTCCGTTTTGCAAGGCGGCATGGGGATGGCAGTAGGCTGTAATATCGGTGATAACAATGGCATGTTCGAACCAATTCACGGCTCTGCTCCACCACTTGCTCATCAAGATAAAGCAAATCCCATCGCGATGCTTCTGGCGACCTCGGAAGGTCTCAAATGGCTCGGTGGCAGGCATAACGACGTAGGACTTCAAAACGCCGGAGAGGCAATCGAGGCGGCAATCATCGAACTGCTCACCCATGGCAAGCCACTTACTTTTGACCTTGTCGGGGAAGCTGAAGCGGCTTCCATGACAGCCGTAACGAATGCGGTGATTGAAAAAACCTTAGAACGGCTTTCATGACCACACCTCTTCACCATTCGCAAACCGGATACCGAAACCCGCATCTATCAGCCTTTAAGAAATCACTTTGGCAAGTATTTAAGATGCGATGGACCTCGCAATGGGCAAATCACCGTTCCCTCGCCCATGAAGTGAAGCGATGCCAGCCAGACTACGCGCGCATCGCCACCCCAACGCAAGAGTTACAACTGACTTGGATTGGTCATTCCACCTTTTTGATCCAGGTGAACGGCATCAATATTCTCACCGACCCTGTTTTTTCGGAGCGAGTATCTCCGTTCTCATTCGCCGGTCCTAGGCGCTACACGCCGCCTGCCATGAACATTGACGAACTCCCGCCCATCGATTATGCCGTCATCTCACACAATCATTACGATCATCTCGACTTAGACTCCGTCAAGGCAATTGGTAATGACTGTCTTTGGGTCCTTCCGAAAGATAATGAGAAATATCTCCACAAAGAGGGGATCACCAACACCATAGAACTCGATTGGTGGGCTTCCCATTGCGTTGATGAGCTGACCTTTACGGCGACACCAGCGCAACATTGGTCCGCGCGAGGTCTGAATGATCGCTGCGAAGCATTATGGTGTGGCTGGGTGCTCAAAACCAAACAACATCGCGTCTATTTCGCTGGCGACACCGGTTACAATGACACAGATTTCAACGAAATTGGACGTAGGCTTGGTCCCTTCGATGTGAGTTTAATCCCTATTGGCGCCTATGAGCCGCGGTGGTTTATGAAAGACATGCACATCAATCCATCGGAGGCGGTTCAGATTCATAAGGATGTTTGCTCAAAACAGTCGTTTGCAATGCATTGGGGGACCTTTCCTTTGACCGCCGAACCACCGGGAGCCCCAGCAACAGAGCTCGCGCTTGCGCTCGAACGCTCAGCCATCGACCAAAGCCAATTCTGTACGCTCCAAATTGGTGAGACTCGCCCGATGGATTGACCTGCGAATTCATTCAACCCTCAGATTCTTGCTCATTGACTCATAAAACTCGTTCGTTAACGCGCAATTTGCGCTACACTGTGCCCCGTCGGCAAGATTTGAACAGCAAGTCTGCTCGACATTACGTTTCAACATTGAATGACGCATACGAATCGGTCGACAGATACGATCGTCCGAGATTGGAGTGAGAACATGAGCGAAAAACCAACAATAATCTACACCAAAACGGATGAGGCTCCAGCCTTGGCGACTTATTCATTCTTACCGATTATCCGCGCGTTCGCCTCCGCAACACAAATTGACGTAGAGTTGAGCGATATTT
>JBMYRY010000114.1:0-7335 GCA_049602795.1 Bradymonadia bacterium | reverse complement strand
ATTTTTCGAATGAGACCCCACTGACCACGGCGCAAAGTGGTCTAGAATTACGAACGGCTGACCTGGAAAACTCAGCCGATCCAACACAGTGGTTACGCTTCGTTGGAAGAAGACTCACGCCGCCTGTACCCGAGTTAAACGATGCCACACCGATTCAACCTTGGTTTGTCTACAGACCAGAGAATTCACCGACGTGGCGATGGCTTATCCTGGGCATCTTGCTTCCCGATGGACGGCTCCTGGAACTCGAGAAACCTGAAAGCGAAAGACTATTTATTCAACGGACTGGTCCATGGCACACGGGTATGAACGAGTCCCGCCGCGTCGTGGAAGCAGGGACTCTCGAGTCAACACTCTTGTCCAATGAAGACAGGGTTTGTGGCAAAGCCAGCGTGTCGGCTAAATTCCGCCTAATCACCCCTTCACAGGAGCTTATTGAAAACGTCACGGTCTTTGCGTATACCCTCCTCCCGACTGATCGCTTTCACATGGATTGGCTTTTTGGCTGCGGGCACGATGGTGAGCAATAACAGTGTCTGATTTCTACGCTTCTCTCGTGCTGCCATTCATTTTTACCCCACGTTCGAGAATCTTGATGCCGTGCTGTAAATTCGAGTACTCATCAACATAGGCATCGGCTCATGACACGCTCTTGCACATCAATGCAGTCAATCATCAAGACATTCCATGCCTCACTGGTTGCAGATGTCGATCGCTGGTCTATCCATCCAGATCGAACACAGAGCGTGGGGATCTCCAACATTGTCCGCGAAACACTGACTCGCGAAGTGATTCGGTGTACTCAGATTCATTATGTTAGGCGTTTCGCATCTGTTCACGATGAACTACAGCCCAGCAACATCGACGGATTGAGTTCGTCATGGACGAGTCACTGGCATTCGAGTGCTCTTGCCGAAGCGGCGAACGCACTATGGAGACTGCTCGATATGGAATCACTAACCTTTATCGATCAGTTACAACAAACAGGTAGACTGTACGAATGCCTGCTAGCACTCGACGACTCCCAGCATACAGCCGCGATGACCGACCGAGATAAAGGTGAAACTCGGCGATACCGGGATGGTGTTCATTTCACCCCAACCCAACTTGCAGACGCGCTGGTTCAAACGACGCTGGCTCCCTTATTGGAGACGATTGAATTGACGAACAGTCCATCCGCAATCCTCGCCCTCAGAATTTGCGATCCAGCCATGGGCTGCGGTGCACTGCTCATCGATGCCGTAGAGCGTCTTGCCAGACATCTGGCACGCATCCGACTCTCATCGGACGGAACCACAAGCCTCCCGTTGCTCGACCTTGCATCCGCACGACGGGACATCGTGGAACACTGCATCTACGGTGTAGATAAACACGAACCCACGGTTAAGGTCGCTCGATTAATTTTGTCGGTACTCAGTGCCCTTCCAAACTGCAAGCCAATCGCTCTCGACGCTCGTCTGAAAGCTGCGGACGCTTTATACAGTGACCGAGATGAACTCTTCGATGACCGGTCCCACACACGCTCACGCGGTTCAACGGATTTAAGCGATGCAAATGACCGATACAAGAATGCCTCGTCGCAACATACGCTTAAGCCTCATGACTTGCCGACAGCCGGTGAACCAGCCTTTAAATGGTCTCACGAATTTCCAGAAGTGTGGCAAAGAGGCAACGCTGGCTTCGATGTTGTGTTAGCCAATCCTCCCTTTGGCACGGTGATTGGAAGCACAATTGATGCATATTCAGAGGCCAAAGTGTGGTGGCACGCGTGCGCGCCCCAGATTGCCGTGGGTGCCTTCGACAAAGCCAGTCTATTCTTGCATCTTTCGATTCAACTACTCAATGAGGATGGTCGGTATGGTCTCTTTCTTCCTCGCTCAATACTCGCTGGCGGTCGAGCAGCTACGGCAATCCAAGCCTTCGTTAACGCAGAAACGACCCTGACCGACTTCCATTTGTTTGAAGATCCAAAACTATTCGACGGTGCCAACATTTTTGTCACTGCACTCTCGGGTACCAGGCAAAGCCATGCCGCCCACATTAATGTTCATCGTGAAGGACACTCGATTCGTTCGGATGTAAACCCAATGCATTATGATAACTGGTGGCATTTGATTGTCTCGATGATGTCGGCAAACGACCCCCCGAACCGAGACGTTGAGATGGTGTCTCTCTCTGAGCTCTTTCAGGTGGATGCTGGTTGTGCCACCGGTGCGGCTTACTCTTTGGCGGGGGAACTACGCCATGGGGTAGATGCCCCAGGGCTTAAACTGATCACGACAGGGTTAATCGATCGGTACACATTTCTGTGGGACACCAAAGAAGTCCGCTATCTCAAGCAGAAATATACTCAACCTTACTGGCCGGCAATCTCAAAGTCTTCGCCAGTGCGCAGGGCCGCCGCGCGCCAAGCGTGTCCAAAACTCCTCGTTGGCGGTCTTACGAAAACCTTAGAAGTTGCGTACGACCCTGCAGGCGAAATGGGCGGCGTCGTATCTACGTGGGTCATCAGAGATCTATCAAAAAACACGGATCCGCTGCGTTTGCAATTGCTTGAGTTACTCCTCAATAGTTGGGTCGTTTCGTGGAACTATCATTCGCGTCATGGCGCTCAGCAATCTCCTTGGGGCGGCATGACGATCAAGAAAGCCGGTATCAACACCCTCGAACTTCCAATCGCGTTATTCGATAAAGGCACCACTCCCCTGCCACCGACGAGGTCCGAAGTAACTTCGCTTAGACACCAAAATCCACCCCAAACCACCGTACAGCAACTTCGACAACTGACTCGGGACCTTAACATCGCTCGCAATCAGGGAGACTGGATAGAGGTTGACCGTCTAGATGAGCACGCTCAACCTCTCATTGCTGAATTGTACGGACTCGACGCGACTGCCTTCAGCGTGATCGACCATTGGTATCAAAAACGTGCCAAACGCTCTCCTCTCCGAGACATCGCCCGCTTAACATGCGTCACACATGAGCCTAGCTCAGTGGAGGGAGGCTCGAATGACCTTGCGGAATCACTTGAGTCAGCGCATAAACATTGATGTGATGAAAAGCACCCCAAAAAATGATGCGTTACCGTCTCAAACAGAGGACAACGAGAACTTCTCCGGCATCTCGCTACCCACGCGCCTACCAAATCTCAGCGGTCCAACGCTCAACTGGGCAGCCAAGCGTCACCCCAAAAGCTGGGTCAGTCATCCAAGTGAACTCGTTCTGTCCGCCTCACAGTGTCATGGTGCCAATGAGCAGCGCTTGATTTGCGGAGACAATTTGCCCGTGCTGGTGCATCTCGCGAGTACTCAACCGTCTACAGCAGATTTAATTTACATCGATCCGCCCTTCGATTCGAAAGCCAATTACAAAAAGCACCTCGAACTGAAGGGACCTGCGCGAAGAAAACTCATGCTCCCGCAAACCCAATACAAAGATAAATGGACGGGAGACAGTTACCTTCAATTTATGTACGAACGCATGATCATCCTTCGTACCTTGCTGAGTGAAACCGGTAGTATCTTTATTCATTGCGACCGGCATCGAGCCCATCATCTCCGATGCATCGCAGAAGAGGTCTTCGGCACTACACAATTTCGAGGAAGCATTGCATGGTGTTATGGTGGCGGCGGCGCGCCTACTCGCCATTACCCCGCAAAACATGACACACTGCTTTGGTTCTCCAAATCAGAAAAATGGACGTTTCATAAGCAATTTCGCCCATATTCTGAAGCCACCCTCAAGCGAGGGTTAACTCAAGTCAAAGGCCCCACGTATCAACTCAATGAACACGGCGCGATGCTCAACGACTGGTGGGCTGATGCCTCGGTACAAAAGATCCTGAGTCCAACGGCTTTCGAGAACCTCAAATACCCAACTCAAAAACCCGAGAGCCTGCTTGAACGGATCATTCTCGGTCATTCGAATCCGAATGACCTCATTCTCGATTGCTTTGCCGGCTCCGGCACCACCTTAGCGGTGGCGAAGCGCCATGCCAGGCGCTTTATCGGGATCGATAACAACCCCGGTTCAATCGCAACCATCACAAGAAGACTCTTGAACGCCACTCGAATAGACACTCAAGATGGGGAAGCTAAACAATCCGCCTTTCAGGTGTTCTACACAGCAAATCAACTTTCGCTACTCGAAACCAATGACCGGGGTCACCACGCTCGCATTACCGCAACCGCCAACTCAATCAACATTGATGCCCTTCCCTTTGACGTGTTGGGAACAAACCTTGAACCTTCTTTCGACGAACCGCTTAACTATGGCGAGCTTCTTGAGAGCGTTATGATTGACCCCGATTACGATGGACAGACCTTCACCCCCAAAATTATCGACATTCCAAAACGGGGAGAGACGGTGGACGGTTCGTACACAATGCCCAATGATTGGCAGCAGGCCTGTATCTGGATGACCGACATTTTCTCGAATGTCCACCGGGTGACCGTGGTCAACGACTCTTCGAAGTAGATCAGTTTAATCCACAACAACCGTCAGCTTGCCTTTTGTACGCTTTGATTCTAAGTGTCGATACGCCTCGTGGACGTCATCGAATGAATATGAACGCTCTACAATTGGCTTAATCACCCCCGCATCAATCAGTGATGCAATCGTATGCAACTGGGTCCCTCGTGCCCGAACGACCACCACTTTACTTTGTTTTTGTCTAAAGCGATTGAATATTACCGACCGGTATCGTGACAGTGCGGGAATGGTCGAAATGTAGGTGCCATCCTGGGTGAGGGCACGGTGGCAGGCTTCAAATGTTCGATTGCCATAGCAGTCAAAAATCACATCAAAGGCATTATGCTCCAGGGCGAAATCGGTCTTCGTGTAATCGATGACCCGTTGAGCGCCCAACTCAGGCATCCATGATTGATTTCTAAAGCTCGTCACCGCCGTCACTTGCGCGCCATAATGTCGAGCGATTTGCACGGCGAACGTACCCACACCACCGGAGGCACCGTTAATAAGCACACGGCATCCATGCTCCACCGAGACCAACTCAGTTAATGCTTGGTAAGCAGTCAGTGCGGCTAAAGGCACCGAGGCACTGACCTTGAATGGTAGCGAGGGCATCAGGGCAACCTGCTTAGACGGTACGGCAATCCATTGGGCGGAGCACCCTGCCAATGGCTGAAAGGTCATCCCAAACACTGAATCGCCAATGCTGAAGCCGTGAACATGAGATCCCACTGACTCAATGATTCCGGCAAAGTCCGATCCAATTAATTTGGTGCTCCTCATGCCCGTAATTGCCTTTAATTCCCCTCGTCGAAGACGATAATCAAGCGGGTTTAGACCAAAAGCACGAACACGCACGAGCACTTGCCCATCTCTAATCGTTGGTTTTGGCAAGGTCACCGCTTCAAGGACATTGATGTCGCCGTGTTTTTCGTACGCAATCGCTCTCATCTCTACCCTCAACACGTTGTCGGTCATCTATCATTCCCAGGAGTGATAACATTGAGCAACAGAAAGCCCAAAAGTGGTGATTCTGAGCTCTAAAACAAAACATGTGCGCTATCGTTGGAATTCCGTAAACAAAGACATCGATCGTCTCGTAACCAAAGACATGGAAGGTCTATCGTATGAGCAGTTGACGGAGGCTAGTCGTAGTGGTACTCGGTCAGCATACTGGAAGCGTTTGCGAGCACAGAGCGCTTCCGAGGCATCCCACCGGGAACAAGGAGATAAGAATGAAGAAAGTAAGTATTGCACTGTTTGGACTTGCTCTGGTTTTTGCAGGTTGCTCAAAAGAGGCACCGAAGCCAGCTAAACCGGCAGCAAAGACCGTGGAGAAGAAAGCCGCGCCAGCAGCACCGGCGAAGCCTGCCGTGAAGCTCGCCGTTGGCGGTGAAGCTGCCAATGTTTACACGACACGATGCGCGCTTTGCCACGGTGAAGGTGGACAGGGTGACGGCGTTGCGGCGGCAAGTTCCCCAGTCAAGCCACGTACCTTCTCGGATGCGGCTTGGCAGGCGAAGGTCACTGATGACCACCTGAAGAAAGTCATCGTAGAAGGTGGTAGTGCAGTGGGTCTGAGCGCGCTGATGGCTGCCAATGCTGACCTCAAAGACAAGAAAGAGGTCCTCGATGGGCTCGTGAAGATCATTCGCGGGTTCAAGAAGTAAACAGCCCTTCAGCAATCAAAGAGAAGCGTCACGTTTCTCTCTGGTGCTCATATCAACCGAGGTGATTCGAATCCCCCCGGCTAGTGCCGCCTCAGTAGCTTTGAGAGACCACGGTAAAGCGGCTGCAGACGGCTATACATGGGCGCGTAAACTTCCTTATAGATGCCATCGTACGTCCGTACGTGCGTCGCGTTCGGCGTGAACGTCTCACCGGGGCGCGTCATCGCATTGAGAGCACGCGCATAACTCTCGTAGTGACCAAGCCCAATCGCGACATTAATCGCGGCACCAAGACCGGAGGTTTCAGTCGTATGGGGTCTTATCGTGGGTAAGTTAAAGATATCGGCCGTAAGTTGGCACGCCGCATCACTCTGAGCCCCCCCTCCAGAAATACGCAAACTGCGAACGGCTACCCCACTCTTATTCTGGATACGGTCCCGACCCTCGCGCAGTCCAAAAGCAATGCCTTCAAGCATTGCTCGGTACATGTGCGCTCGAGTATGTACGTCATTGAACCCGATCATTGCCCCTCGAGCTTCCGGTCCTGGTATACGGATGCCCGGAGACCAATAGGGTTGAAGCACTAGCCCATCAGCGCCCGGAGGCGTTGACGTGAGCAGTTCTTCAAACAAACGTTCAGGTGTACCCCCTTCTGCCTCTGAACGCTGCAACTCGGCCAAACCAAATTCCCGTTTGAACCAACTCACCATCCAATAGCCGCGATAAATCGACACTTCCGTGGTGTACATATCTGGAATCGCTGCTGGATAGGACGGCAGCAACGGAATCGGCTCAAAGTAGCTTGTCGCCGTCGTATTGATGGTTGCTGTCGTTCCATAGCTCAGACACGCAATATCCGATTGCATGCATCCCGAGCCAAGCACCTCACAGGCTTTGTCTCCCGCCGACGCGAATAAAGGTATGCCTTCGGGAAGCCCAGTTAATTTGGCTGCGGTTTCCGTCAGGCAACCAAGTTGCTGTCCTGGCTTAACTAATGTGGGTAGCTGTTTTAATGAAATCCCCATGGCATCACATCGCCAGTTGTAGAACGTGGGCCACTTCAATCGTTTGTAATCAAATGGAAAAAAGCCAACCTGACATGCTACAGAGTCCACAAAATGACCTACGAGACGCCGGGTCAGATAGCCCGCTAATGTCAATACCTTGTCCGTCTTTGCCCACACGTCCGGCTCGT